>QIHL01000063.1 GCA_003230965.1 Candidatus Magasanikiibacteriota bacterium
CTCTTCGTTATCGTTGGGACAGAATTGTAACAGTATCAAATAGCGAAACATACACAGATGGAGCAGTAATGACTGTAACAAAACCAGCATTATAAAAAGGAAAGTTGTAAAGATACTTCAAGAAAAATTACGTAAATTTATTTACTTTGCTAGTATATTTTATATAAACCAATTTAATTTATGCGTACTTACATTCACGAAATAGATAAATATATTGATCATGAGGTTACATTGAAAGGCTGGCTGGTAAACAAACGATCATCTGGCAAAATTATATTTTTGGAGATTCGCGATGGATCTGGATTTATTCAGGCAATTATTACACAGGATGGAGTCAGTAAACAGATTTGGGAATTAGCGAATACATTGACCCAAGAATCATCTCTTATTATTACTGGTATTGTTAGCCAGCATCCAAAGAAACCTAGTGTTTTTGAATTACAAGTATCAACAATTCAAATTATCAATATTGCGCAAGAATATCCGATAAGTAAAAAAGAGCACGGGCCTGATTTTCTTTTGAATGAACGACATTTATGGCTACGAAGTAAACGTCAATGGGCAATTTTGAAAGTTCGTGATGTAGTGGAAACTGCTATTCATCAGTATTTGCATGAACAATTTTTTGTACGTACAGATTCACCAATTTTAACACCGAATGCATGTGAAGGAACTACGACTTTGTTTCCTGTTCCATATTTTAATCTTGGGGAAGTCTATCTTGCGCAAACAGGGCAATTATACATTGAAGCAGCGATTGGGAGCGTTGGTCGCTGTTATGATTTTGGTCCTGTATTTCGTGCAGAAAAATCAACAACGAAACGTCATCTTACAGAGTTTTGGATGATGGATGCGGAGGCTGCTTTTGTTGAACATGAAGAGAATATGCAAATTCAAGAAGAATTGGTGAAAGCAATTGCAAAACAATGCTTAAAAAAATGTCAAGAAGAATTTGCGATTCTTGAACGTGACACAACACCACTTGAAAAAATGTTGACGCAATCATTCCGTCGTGTCACATACGAAGAGGCAATTCCGCTCTTGCATAGTCTTGGGTCAGACATAAAATTTGGTGAAGATTTGGGAAATGATGACGAAAGATTATTGACAAAAGAAAGCGAAGTTCCAGTCTTTATTCATAAATGGCCAAAGACAATTAAACCTTTTTATATGAAACGTGATCCAGAAAATACAGATTTGGTTTTGAATAATGATCTCATTGGTATTGAAGGTGCTGGAGAAATTGTAGGCGGATCACAGCGTGAAGATGATTACGAAATTTTGCTTGGACGTATTCGTGAGGAAGGTTTGCCAGAAAAAGATTATGCTTGGTACTTGGATCTGCGTAAGTATGGCAGTGTAGCGCATTCTGGTTTTGGCATAGGCGTAGAGCGCATGGTTCGCTGGATGAGTGGTACAGAACATATTCGTGAATGTATTCCATTTCCGAGATTGGTAAATCGTATGCGACCATAGTTATATTTTATTTATAGCAAGAAAAAATGTTTATATAACACCAACAAAATATATTGAAGATTTTTTTATTGTTAATATAAAAAAACTTCATAATTTTTTTGTATTAAAAATATTCGTCATATTTTATTCTTTATTGGAATTGTTTGTGTCGTTGGTTTTTTATTTATATTTTTTTATTTCAAACAGTTATCACAAACTACATCAAATATACACCAGAATACTATTATTTCTAAAGTACAAATAACAAATACAACCAATACATTAACTTTTTTATCTAGCGTTTCTACAACTGTATTTTCTGTTATTTCACTTCCAGTTGGTATGAAACGCGTCGTAGGTATTAAAGCTGATTCTGCTAGGCATCGTCTTTTGTTTGTCGCAGTTTTTGCTAATCATCATGGCGTGTGGAGTTACAACAATCAAGGGCAGTTTCACGAACTTCTTTCTGTTCCAGGAAAATTTGCAAACGGGCATTTATTTTTAGATAGTAAAGATAACATTTACTACAGCACAAATATTCCATCTACTCTTTTTCGATCGTCTAACGGCGGTAAGACGTGGGTGAATATTCCATATCACGGAGATGTTTTTTGGTCAATTGCCGACGCAGGTAATGGAACACTTTATGCAACACTATGGTCATACAACCATCCAGAGATTTGGCGAAGTCTTGATCAAGGACAAACTTGGAATGAATGGAAGAATTTTTCAAAGATTTTTCCGTCAGAAGCACATCCATACAGTTCTTCCACACCAAACGAGTTTTCAATGCGTCATTTGCATGATATCGTTGTAGTTAATGGAAATATCTATGTCGGTACTGGAGATGTAACCCGTTGGGGATTGGTTTCTCGCGATGGTGGGAATACGTGGACAAAAATTTGGGACGAAGGATTTACAGCACATATATTAGTACCACAAAAACATGAGTTATTTTTGGGTGGTGATGTACAGCACATGTATGGTATAGGGATCCACAAGATTGGTACTACAACAACCACGATTGTATGGAATCCAGATGCAACGAATTGGATGGCGTACAGCTATAGCATGGCGCAAAAAGGTAATGTATATCTTGCTGCGTTCCATTTAGAAAATAATATACAGAAACATCGTCCGTATGGGATTTTAGTTTCAATAAATGGCACAACTTGGAAGTCTATTCTTACATTTTTTAGTGATGCACCGTTCACTTCTTTATATATTGCAGATGGACCGAGTGACATTGTTTATGTTAGCCATAATGGTATTTTAGGTGAAATTCATATAAAAAATTGAGTATAATTTTTTCTTGCTGTTTGACTATGTCTATGCTATACTATGCATGATTTTTTTTAATTTTTATGCAATATAGAACACACACATGTGGGGAACTTACCAGTTCAGACGTTGATAAAGAAGTAACATTGTCTGGCTGGGTTCATCGTCGTAGAGATTTTGGTAATTTGATTTTTGTTGATCTGCGTGATCGATATGGTATCATTCAAGTTGTATTTCATCCTGATCAGGTTGATGATTTTTCTATTGCAAAGAGTTTGAAGTATGAATATATTATTACAGTTCATGGTATAGTTTCTTTGCGTGAAGAAAAGACTATAAATAAAGAATTAGCAACTGGTGAAATTGAATTGCACACACATAGTGTTCAGATATTATCTAAGTCTAAACCACTTCCATTTGAAATTTTTGAATCAGAAAAAGGAGAAGAAGATGAGGAGTTGCGTTTGAAGTATCGCTATCTTGAATTACGTCGTGAAAAATTACGTGATAATATTTTATTTCGTGCAAAAATGGTGAAGCAGATTCGTGATTATATGGAGATTCGGGATTTTATAGATATTGCGACCCCAGTATTGACTGTCAGTTCGCCTGAAGGTGCCAGAGATTTTCTTGTTCCAAGCCGTATTCATCCAGGAAAATTTTATGCTCTACCACAAGCGCCACAGCAATACAAACAGTTGCTTATGGTTGCTGGATTTGATCGCTATTATCAGATTGCTGCATGTATGCGCGATGAAGATCCGCGCGCTGATCGTTCACCGGGTGAGTTCTATCAGCTTGATTGCGAGACCAGCTTTATGACGCAGGACGAATTTTTTGAACTTATGGAACCTTTGTTTGTTGAATTAACACAAGATCTTGCTGGAAAAAAAGTGAAACAAAAACCATTTCCGCGTATTCCATTCAAGGAGGTGTTTGAACGCTACGGTAGCGATAGACCTGATTTGCGTTATACTCTTGAGCTAGCTGATGTAACTGCATGGGGTAACGGAAGTGATTTTAATATATTTAAGACTGCTTCGTATGTCCGTGCATTGGTCGTGCCAAAAGGTGCAGAATTTACACGCAAGGAAATTGACAATGAGTTTACTGATGTTGCTACACGTGCACATGCCAAAGGTCTTGCGTGGATGAAGTTTACGGAAAATACGTGGGAAGGTGGCATTGCAAAATTTTTTTCCAATGAGGCATTAAATGAGTTACAAAAAATGTTGCATGTTGCATCTGGAAGCATTATTTTTTTTGCAGCAGACGAATGGAAAATTAGTTGTGAAGCGCTTGGTGCAGTTCGCTCACTTGTAGCAAAGAAACAAGGACTAGCTGATCCAAACGAAATCGCTTGGGCATGGATTGTAGATTTTCCGATGTATGAACGCAATGAAGAAACTGGCGCTATTGATTTCGGACACAATCCATTCTCTATGCCACAAGGTGGTATGGATTCATTGGTTGAAAAAGATCCGCTAGATATATTGGCATATCAATACGATATCATTGCAAATGGGTTGGAATTGTCATCAGGTGCAGTGAGAAATAAAGATCCGCATATTATGTATAAAGCATTTGAAATTGCAGGTTACAAAAAAGAAGATGTGAACAAAAAATTTGGTCATATGATTGACGCATTTGAATATGGTGCGCCTCCTCATTGTGGGTTTGCACCTGGAATTGAACGATTAGTCATGCTGTTGCGTGGAGAAGACAACATTCGTTCAGTTGTTCCATTTCCAAAGAATCAAAAAGCCGAAGAACCTATGATGGGAAGCCCAAGTGAGGTCAGCGACCAACAGTTGACAGAATTAGGTTTGTCCATCAAAAAGACATTATGAACATTTTGTCAGCCTACATAGTTTCTTGTTCATAAAAACTTGTTCGTATGAATGACTGTACGATGAAATCACGTTTGACTTTGATTATTCCGGTGTACAATGGCAAAACATATATTTTACAAACTGTGGAAATGCTTGAGTATTTTTGTGCGAGTAATCCTTGGCTATCCGAAATTATTTTTGTTGATGATGGTAGCACAGATAGTACCGGAGAAGTATTATATAATTGCCAAAAGACAACAACAGCACCTATTACTATTGTATCTATAAAAAAAAATAACGGCAAAGGCTATGCTATTCAGCAAGGTATTAAACATATTTCTGATATGTCTACATTGGTTGGGTTTACTGATGTTGAACTCCCGTATGGACTTGATGTAGTAAAAAAAGCAAGGCAACTCTTTTGTGAACAGCCAAAAATAGATATTGTAACTGGTAATCGTGCTGATGTTACAAATGTAGCCCAACAATATTCACCTTATCGTAAATTTTGGACACGTTGGTTTAGATTATTTTTGTTTCGGTCAGTGAGAGATATTCCAGATACTCAATGTGGTATGAAAGTTTTTCGTATAGATGTTGCACAGACAATTTTTACACAACTCAAAACATTCCGTTGGGTTTTTGATGTTGAAATTTTTTTATTGGCAAAACGGCTACACTACACAGTTCAGTTAATTCCAGTTCAGATTCGTTCAGATTGTAAGATTGGTAAGGGTGGAGTTTCAGTCTTGCGACATGGTCCAATGATTCTTAGAGATATATTTCGTATTGCGCACTATGATTGAAAAAAGTGTACGTTTGATACAAATACATAAACATTGGTTTGTATTTGCTGGGCTTCTTTTAGTTACTTTTCTTTTGTACTGGCCAACGCTTCATGTAGGATTTTTGAGTGATGATTTTGATATGTTGACTATTACAATCGCACAACATAATCCATTTCATTTTTTTCTTACTAATCTCATAGGTACACAAATTGGTTCATCGTATGGACCAGTGTACAATATATTTTTTTGGATTGAGTATCATCTATTTGGTTTGCATGCCATTTTCTATCATGTCATAGAGTTATTCGTTGCTTCACTGGTTGCACTCTGTGTATTTCTATTGGTTCGTGAAATTACAAATAGAGACATAATCGCCATTGCCTCTGCATTTCTTTTTTTAGTATTGCCGAATCATACATCAGCTATGGCATGGGTTGCTGTGCTACCGCATGTACTGGCAAGTCTATTTTTTTTGTATGCTTTGTATAGTTATGTGCGTTATGTTCTGACACTACAGCGATCGTGGTTTGTTGTTGCGACTGTAGCAGGAGTGTTGGCACTATTGGTGAAAGAAATTGCTGTGACTATTTTTCTTTTGTTTGCA
>QIHL01000054.1 GCA_003230965.1 Candidatus Magasanikiibacteriota bacterium
TTAATTACAGATAATAGAAAATAATCAGTATGCTTGATATAAACTTTATTCACAAAAATGTAGATCTAATTTGTAAAAATTGTGAACAACGTCGTGTGCATGTAGATATTGCCAGTCTTTTGAAATTAGATGATCAACGACGTAATCTCCAACAACAAATTGATGGCTTGCGTGCAGAGCGCAATAGTGCATCAAAAATAAAACCAAGTTCGGATGAAATAGTACATTTACGCAAGGTTAGTGAACAGATCAAACAACTTAAAAATGATATGCTTGAAATTCAAGATGAGTATAATAATCTCTTGCTTTCTGTACCAAATATGACTCATCCAGACAGTCCTATTGGAGGAGAAGAAGATTTTACTGTTTTGGAAACGCGAGGAACAATCCCAACATTTGATTTTGAACCAAAAGACCACGAAATACTCATGACAGATTTAGATATAATTGATTTTGAACGAGGTGCAAAAGTTACAGGTACAAAATTTTATTATTACAAAAATGACATGGTGAGATTGAACCAAGCACTTCTTAATTATGGATTTGATATTCTGGAAAAACATGCATTTACTCTTTTGGAAACTCCAGACATGGCAAAACAAAACATAATTGTTGGTGCTGGCTTCAATCCACGCGGAGAAGAAACTAATATCTATTCTATTGAAAATACTGATCTCTCTCTGATTGGTACTGCAGAAATTACAGTTCTTGGGTACCACAAAGATGAAATACTAGACCTGTCTAACGGACCAAAAAAATATGCCGCCATATCGCACTGTTTCCGTACAGAGGCAGGATCGTATGGAAGAACTAGTAAAGGATTATATCGTGTTCATCAATTTACAAAACTTGAAATGTTTATTTTTTGTACACCTGAAGAATCAGAAACAGCACATAAAAAACTTTTGGCTATTGAAAAAGAAATTTGTGATGGACTTGGTCTTGCATATCAAGTAATTGATGTGGCGACTGCAGATCTTGGTGCACCTACGTATCGTAAATTTGACATTGAAGCATACATGACTATGAAAAACGGATATGGAGAAATTACAAGCACGAGCAACTGTACTGATTATCAAGCTCGCCAGATGAATATAAAATACAAAAAAAATGATGGAACAACAGAGTTTGTAAATACTCTAAACGGTACAGCTATTGTTTTGAGCCGTTTTCCAATTGCGATTATGGAACAGTTTCAGCAAGAGGATGGATCAGTATTAATTCCAAAAGTATTGCAAAAATATTTTCTCAAAGAGCGTATTGAAAAACGGTAAACTGACTGTATGGTTGGAGATAAGCAACAGTTAATTATTCTTCCAGGCTGGAATGGTTCACATGAAACGTGGAACTCATTTGTGCAAAAAGCAAAAGTATTTTTTGATGTTCAAGTAATTGACTTGCCGTGTTTTGGTGATGAACCATGTCCAAAAGAAATTTGGGGGATAGAAGAGTATGCAGATTTTGTATTGTCAAAAATTAAAATTAAAAATACAAAAATTATTTTATTAGGACATAGTTTTGGTGGACAAGTAGCAACATTGTTTGCAAGTCAGCATCCTGAATTGATTGAGAAGCTCATTCTTTGCGGAGCAGCGATTGTCCGACCAGAGTACAAAATAAAACGTGCATTTTTTGGTGTTGTTGCAAAAGTAGGAAAAAATACCCTTTCTCTTTTTGAATCAAAACGACTTAACTCGGTTGCAAAGAAAGTTTTGTATCATGTTGCTGACTCTCCTGACTACACTCAAACAAGTGGCATGAAACGAAATATCTATCAAAAAATTATTAGACAAGATATGCAATACGTTCTTTCAGACATACTTATGCCAACGCTAATAGTGTGGGGAACAAAAGATAAAATGACTCCACTTCGTTTTGCAAAAAAAATAGCAAATCAAATTCCTAATGCAACGATTCAATTGATTCATAATGGTACACATGGACTCCATCACGAAAAAACACAAAATCAATTAATTGAAATCATTCATACATTTGTAGGATAGTATGCCATCCATTATAAACATTCTTATTTTTATTCTCTGGCTCATGAGTGCTAGTATTGATTATGCTGACTTCACATATCTGTGGCAACTAAAAGAATATCGCATTGATAAAATAAAAGATTTCTTCTCAACACGAGAAGGAAAAACCTATTGGATACGATACCAGCTCTTTTGGCGTTCACTTATTGTAATTGCAATTTTTTTATTGTTAATCCACAATGTCTTTGACATCAAAATTGCACTAATCTTTATTTTTACTATTGATGCACTCTATAATTTAGACCAGTGGAGAAAACATAAATTGCATAGACCTAATCTCACCAAAAAAGCACAAATTATTTTGCTTACATCAATTATTATTGAAGGAGGACTATTTGTTCTTCTAAAAAACTGGAATGTATTACTACTTTTGCTTATCATTCGTTTTGTCATAGCAGGTCTATCTGTTTACCTTGTTTCATTTCCTAGTGACTGGACAAAGCATTGGATAATTCATCGTGCAACAATAAAAATGTCAGATTTGCAAAATCAACTTACTGTAATTGGTATTACTGGAAGTTATGCAAAGACATCCACAAAAGAATTTTTGGCACACATCTTGGAAAAAAAGTATGTTGTGGTTAGAACACCAGAACACGTAAATACACAAATTGGTGTATCACAATTTATTTTAAAAACAGATTTTTCAAAAGCAAAATTTTTCGTAGTTGAAATGGGTGCATACAGCAAGGGAGAAATTAAAGCCATCTGTGATATTGTTCATCCAAAAATTGGCATTTTGACAGCTATCAACGAACAGCACCTGTCTTTATTTGGCACTATCAAAAATATACAGGAAGCAAAGTATGAACTCCTTCGTTCTCTCACAAAGGATGGACTAGCAATCACAAATGTAGATGATCCATATTGTAGAGAGTACCTGAATGAATTACATTGCAAAGTATTTACCTTTGGTACAGATACAGAATATCATCCAACCTGTGTTATTGAAGATATAAAAACAACAAGAACAGGCTTTTGTTGTACTATTACTGCATTTGACGAAAAAGAAAAAATTACTCTAGATGTTCCTATGATTGGTACACACAATGCATTTAATCTTGCGCCAGTAATTTTAGTAACTCATTTTGTGGGTATGAATAAAAAAGAAATTTTTGAAGCTATTCAATCCATGCCACCACAAATTGGTTCTATTCATCTATATCAATATGGACAAGCAATCATAATTGATGATACATACAATTCTAATCCAACTGGTTTCAAAGCAGCACTTGATATACTTTCTTCATTTCCGTCTAATCTACGACGTATTGTTATCACACGTGGTATGGAAGAACTTGGCAAAAAGTCTAAAGTGTTACATGAAGAAATTGGCGGAGAAATTACATATATTTCTGATGAACTTATTGTAACAAAAAAAAATGCATACAAGACAATGCACTATGGCGTTGGAAATAAATACCGAACACAAGTAGTACTCAAAGATAATCCAATTGAATTGCTTACCTACATTCGGAAACTCAAAAACACACAGTGCGTTATCCTTTTTGAAAACAGGCAATTTATCAATATCGCAGAAGAACTCAAAATAGAACGTCAACCTTATGTCCCTAAATAATAAAATAATCTTTACAGGATTTTCACCAAATTTAACAGTACGAGATACAAAAACTGCATGTAAATTTATTTTTTTACCATGGCGTTGGTTGCGTTATAAAAAAGGTACAGCAACAAAAAAAACAGAACTATGGATACAAAATTATTTCTGTATTCCACATGCATATATGTTTGATAGCGGCAGAAGTGCATTACTGATTGCACTCAAATCACTAGAAATTAAAGAAGGCGATGAAGTTTTGGTTCAAGCATACACCTGTATAGTTGTTGTCAACGCCATTCGCTGGGCTGGTGCAAAACCTATATTTGTTGATGTACTCAATGATGCAAATATGGATCCTGATGATGCAATAAAAAAAATAACTCAAAAAACAAAAGTACTAATTATTCAACATACTTTTGGAAAACCAGCAAATCTTGAACGATTGATAAACCTAGCAAAACGATATGATCTAAAAACAATTGAAGATTGTGCGCACTCGCTCGGTGTAAAATACAATACTCAATTTACTGGAACATTTGCTGATATCGGTATGTTTAGCTTTGGTACTGACAAGGTTATTTCTTGTGCTAGAGGAGGAGCTCTTATTAGTACAAAAACCAAAATATGTGAACAAATTCAGGCATATCAAAAAGACCTCAAATATCCACATTGCATCTCTATTTGGCAACATCTAATGCATTATCTATTCTTTTTTGTTGGAAAAAAATGGTATCACATCGGTATTGGAAAAGCATTACTAAAAATTGGAAAAATATTTCATATAACAAGTAGAATAATTTCGCAAAGAGAAAAAGAGGGGATACCAATTGCTGAATATCCTGCCAAATTACCAAATGCACTTGCGACTATATTACTTGATCAACTTACTGATCTCAATATGGTTCAAAATCACCGCAGACGTATTGCTGCACTATATACAAAAGGACTTGATCTGAAATTAGAAAAAGAACATGGCTACTTGCGTTTTCTATTTATCACAGAAAGACCACATGAACTTCATACATTTGCTAAGTCACGTGGTATAATTCTAGGGGATTGGTATAATACGATTATTGCGCCAAAAGATATAAATAAAATATGCACAAACTATACTACAGGTGACTGCCCGCATGCGGAAAATCTTTCTAAACATTCAATAAATCTACCGACAAATAGAAATGTTACAGAAAAAGACGCTCAAAATGTTATACGTTGTATCAAAAATTTCATCAAAAAATAAAACACTATGATGTACACGGTTAAAGAAAATATAGATTCCAATACTTGGCGAGATTTTCTTATAACACAACCGCATACACTTTTTACTCAATCACCAGAGTACGGGATTTTTTATGATTTACTTGGAGAAGGACATACTATTTTGGGAATATATAATAAACAAGAAATACTTGTTGGTGGAGCGTTAGTTGTAACCATACATGCAAAACGGGGAAACTTTCTCTACCTTCCATACGGACCAATCTTACCAGAGATAGAAACAAAACAGGCACTGGAAACTATAGCGAACACACTCAAAAAAAAAGCTAGAACCGAAGGATTTTCATTTATCCGTATAAGTCCATATATAATTGACACACCAAAAATGAAAAAATGCTTCTCAGAAATAGGATTTAGACTCGCCCCCATGCATATGCTAGCGGAAACAACATGGGTACTTACTATATTGAAAGATGAAGATACTCTTTTAGCTAACATGAAAAAAAATCATAGAAATCTTATTCGGCGTTGTGAAAAAAAAGATGTACACATAGATATGCGAACAGACCAAAATGCTTTAGATATTCTTCATACCATGCTTGACGAAACAAAAAAACGACATCATTTTGTACGTTTTTCTAGAAAATATATTGATACTGAATTCAATACCTTTGCAAAAGTTGGTGATGCGGTAGTATTTATTGCTACACTTCCAAATGGAGAGATAGATGCTGCGGCAATTATTTTCTTTTTTGGCAACATGGCAGTATATCGTCATAGTGGTTCGCTAAACAAAGACAAACGACTACCAACATCTTATGCAATTCAATGGGCAGCAATCAAAGAAGCTAAACGTCGTGGATGTACATACTATAATTTTTGGGGGATAGCACCATCAGATGCACCACAAACCCACCCATTCAACGGCATCACGCATTTCAAAACTGGTTTTGGTGGATTTCAACAAGATTTATTACATTGTCAAGATATGC
>QIHL01000052.1 GCA_003230965.1 Candidatus Magasanikiibacteriota bacterium
TCTATTCCCTTCTTTGTTTTCTAACACTTTTGGCTGACCACCTTCAATAATTGCCATGCAACTATTTGTTGTCCCAAGATCTATTCCAAGTATTTTTGCCATAGAATTTTATGTTTAAATATTTAATGTATAAAGCATAAAAATTATTCAGCTTTTTCCTCACTCTTACTAATTATCACTTTCGTTGCTTTCAAAATTTTGCCACCCATTTCATAGCCAGTTTCCAATTCCTTCAATACGATTCCATCTGCTTGATCAGACACCTCTTCACTCACACATTCATGTTTCGTGGGATTGAACATTTCGCCTACTGTTTTAATTTCTTCAATACGATGTTGTTTCAAAATATCACCAAATTGTTTCTTGATAAATCCAATCCCCTGCGACCAATTCTGCCATAATTTATTTTCTTCTTTTGGGGCGTGTTCAATCGCCTTTTTAAGATGATCATAAAGTGGCAAAAATTCTTCTAATACTTGCCACTCGCTCATTCGTATCTGTTCGCTACGTTTTGTCTCAGTTTCTTTTTTCAAATTTTGATAATCTGCTTGAGCACGTTGCCAGCCATTGCGATAATGCTCCATCTCTTTTTTTATCTTTTCATAATCTGCACATTTCTTTTTGTGAAATATATGTTTCTTTTTTTCTGCATGTACAGTTGTATCTGCCTCTTTAACTGTTTCTTGTTCATCATCTGGTGGAGATTGTTGTTTTTGATAGTCTGACATAAAAAAATATTATGCAAGTGTCTGAATATAGTTTATTGTAGAAAGTGCTTTTGCGTAATCCATACGCATTGGTCCGAGAATTACAAGTACAGAATCCTTTCCAAGACCAGTTCCAACCATACCACATACAGAACCAAATGGATTTTCAGATCCAATACTTACAGACGGTTCATTCATCTCATTCAATAAATTAAACAAATCAGGCAAAATTTCTTCACAAGTATCAAAAATTGCAGAAACATTCACAGTGCTTTCCACATCACTAAATTCAGGTTGAGAAAACAAATATGAGATGCCAGTATAGTACACGTTGTTTGCATCAAATGCAACAATTACAGCACTATCAACATATTCGGCAATTATTTTTGCGGATTGTTTAATCGCTATTTCTTCTTTTGTCTGCCAATCCTTGTTCAGTTGTTTTTGCACTTTCGCATTTACTGACTTGAGTTTCATTAAATGCCCAACATACAACTGCCAACCACGCTCGGTTGGAATTCGTCCAGCGCTAGTATGTGGATGTGTAAGCAGACCATCTTTTTCCAATTCACTCATTTCGTTACGAATCGTTGCAGCGCTCACATTCAAACCAGTGTGTTCAATCAAGAACTTCGATCCAATCGGCGTGGCCGTTTCAATGTAATTCTCTATTACTAGCTTTAGGAGTTGTAATTTACGATCTTCCATATTATTTAGCACTCTATCCTTCTGAGTGATAATATAGCATACTTTTTTCTAAAATGTCAAGAGTTATCCACATTTTTATTTTTTTATTTTATAAAAATAAGATTCCAACTTAATAAGCTAGTATCCTGTAATCAAAAACCTACTCTGTTGCTGCTCTCTTAAATTCATTAACATCAGCAATTTCACTTAAAAGAACATTTTCTACATAAATACCACGAGAGTAAAAAATACGTTCCATTTCATTTTTCAATTCTGTTTCTACGGCATCTCGTTTCTGACCAACAATATCATCACGATTAAAACGACTAAAAACCATACGAATACGACTACGGACAGTCGGACGGATAATCTTTGCAACAAAATCTTCACCAATCGTCTGCCAAATTTTTGGTATTTGATGAATATCAAGGCGGAGCAAAATCGTTCCTTCAACCCCAATACGCTTTGCATCTTGTGTTACTGCAGCAATCGGAATGTCACCAAGCGCTTTTTTATTACTTGGATTAAATCCACGAGAAATACTGTATTCAAGAGTCTGCGTATTAAATAGTTTTGCCTTTTGCCAAAATGGGATCTTGAAATGTAATCCAGGAGTCAAGACTTTTTTCAACACGCCACGTCCTAAATCATATACACATGCCACATATCCCGGTGGAACATATATAAAAATACCCTTCAAAACATCCTCCATCACGAACGAGTACATTAGTTTGTCTAGTGAATCACCTGCCATATAGTATATATAAAATTACGTTGTTTTCTTTTCATGAAAGAAAAGTTTAACAAATTGATGAACAATAACAGAAAACAGCATGGATGTCAATATAAAGAAACACTTTACCATCGGCAACAACCAGAGCAGAACAAAAATAAATGCAGGAAACATTAAGAAATATGCCAAATCTACCTTTGTAATTGTAATACCACCAATACTACGATGTTTGCGATAATCAAAATAAATCTCAATTAACAGCCACAGTGCAACAATCCCAGGCCAGAATACTGTGTGACGTAAAGAAATGTTGAAACCATAGAACATTGTATTTATTTTACCAGGAAAATTTATAAAAGGATAGAGTGTTTTAATTACATGTTCGCCTGTAATTCCTTGAATAAATACTTGATACAGCAATATCAAAACTAATAACTGAACGCCAAGAGAAACAGCCTTTGCCCACGGACGAATCTTGCGTTCTTTAACCAAACGACGAATTTCTTCCTTTTTCAAAATTTCATCGTTAGACATTTCATTATCTACTCGCTTAATTTCTCCCAAAATCTCTGCATTTCTTCGCTTATTGCGTTCATCCAGTATTGTCAGCGGTAGCAAAAATACTCTAAGCGTGAGAGTCAAATACACAACAGCCCAACCAAGGTTACCGTTTGCGTAGGTATTGTAGAACCAAATCAAGAGATTAAAGACTGGCTTATATAGTACATCAGTCCAAATAAAGGAAAACATATTGTTCTATAGTATAGCTGATTTCCTTATATTCCGCAATGAAAACTCACAGTAAATCTATCCACATTGACAAAAATAAGTAAGTAGTGTAAGTTAAATTTCATGAGAGTGTGTGCGGCTGTACAAGGAGGAACAGCTGTCAGGAAGCTAATACTTCCAAACACTCTTAATTTTCTATATCTTTGTCGGATGTAGAGCTGGGGATTTCAGATTAACAAGTAGACGTGGGCTTACTATATCTAAATTCCTAGTGTACTTGAGCCTTATCAGGCTCGAGTGCTAGTGGCGGGGGTGAGGTCGCATCAGTTTGATTCATAATGAATCACTTCTGATGTCGGCCTCGCCTTCTCCATTTCTCCATTAAATTTATCAATATACAAAGTACAAATCCCGTATTTATAAAATCCGGGTTTTTTTATTCTCATTTTTAGTCTTTGACATCATCCAAATATTTGCCTTTAATTTTTTCAAAATATTCTTTCGCTGGTTCGTATTCATTAGGAATCTCTCCATCTAAAATTGCTTCTTCAATTGCTTTTTTTATTTTGCCAATAATTGGACATGGTTTAAGTCCTGTTAATTTCATAATTTCCTCACCACGCACTGGCGACTGAAATGCATTAAGTTTGTCTTTCTCTAAGACCTTAATAATACGTTTTTCTAAAATATCATAATTTTGAAGACGACGAACTTTTTTCTTTTGATTTCCAGTCGTAATATCACTACGACACAAAATCAATAAATCAGAGAGATCATCTTTCAAATTTACAACTAAACGACGTACAGGGCTATCTGTAACACCATTGTCCATAAGGACGATTGGTTGCAAATGCCAACGGACTAATTTAGCAACATATTCAATGTCTTTCTTGCTCATATGTAACCTCCGACCTATAATTCTTACCATTTTGCGTCCTAAATGTTCATGCATATCAAAAACCCAACCACGACCATTTACAAATTCCTTAGTTACTGATTTAGCAATATCATGCATCAAACCAGCAAACCGCAAAATTGGCTTATCCGATTGTTCTGCGATATTATCAACTACTGCAAATGTATGAGATAGATTTTCTTTATGCGTATATCCTTTCACTTCCTCAACACCTGCCAAATCAGACACTTCAGGCAAAAATTGATCAAATAATTCTGTTTTATACAAAATCCATAATCCAATTGATGGTTTGGGCGACGCAAGGAGTTTCATAAGCTCTTCTGTAATACGTTCGGCAGAAACAATTTTTAGCCGTGGTGCATTACGCTTCATTGCCATGTAGGTTGATTGGTCAATTTCAAAAATTAGTTGTGAAGCAAAACGTGCCGCACGCATTGTACGCAACGGATCTTCAGAAAAAGTTTCGTTTGAATCAAGTGGTGTTCGCAAAAGTCGTTTTTTCAAATCTTTCTGTCCACCATACGGATCAACAATCTCGCCCAGAGACCCATCTGGCAAAATTTCTCGTGCCATTGCATTCACAGTAAAATCACGACGAGACAAATCTTCTTGTAGTGTTGCAGAAACAACTTTCGGCTTTCTAGATTCTGATTGATAAGCTTCTTTTCTAGCACCTGCAAATTCCACTTCTACGCGAGCAACTACTTTTTTATCTTCCATTTCATTCGTAAAAACAAACCGTGCCGTATCAAAATCCTCAAATGGCACAAGCAAACCAGCATCTTCTCCTAACGTTTCAGCAAAAGCGATTGCAAACTTAATACCACCACCTAAAACAACAACATCAATATCTTTAGTTCCATCTCGTTTAAGTAATTGATCTCTTACATACCCACCAACAACATACACTTTGATAGAAAGCCTTTTTGATAATGCCCCAATTATTTTGAAAATCTGATCATTTTTCATGGATGATGGCTCCATTGCAAAAAAATAATTATACTCTAATTTTACATTACGGCTTTCTTTAATTCATCAATACGATTCGTTGCTTCCCACGAAAATTCATTTCTGCCAAAGTGACCATACACTGCAGTTGCCCTATAAATTGGACGTTTCAAATCAAGTGTTTTAATAATCCCAGCTGGTGTCAAATCAAATACAGAACGAACAGCAGTAACCAATTTTTCATTTTCTACTTTACTAGTACCGAATGTATCAACATAAACACTTACCGGATCTGAATGACCAATAGCATAGGACAACTGCACTTCACATTTGTCTGCCAAATCTGCAGCCACAATATTTTTTGCAACATAGCGTGCCATGTATGCACCAGACCGATCCTGTTTATTTGGTACTTTTCCAGAGAATGCACCACCGCCGTGACGTGCCATACCTCCGTAGGTATCAACAATAATCTTGCGACCTGTCAATCCAGTATCGCCATGTGGTCCACCGATAACAAACTTACCAGTTTCATTGATATAAAATGTAGTCTTATCATCCAAATACTCACCACACACAGGTTTAATTACTTGTTCAATAATATCTTTACGAAGAATATCCAAACTCATATCATCATGTTGTGCTGCAATCACTACTGCATCAACACGCTTTGGTTTGCCATCTTCATATTCAACTGTAACTTGCGACTTTCCATCTGGACGCAAATATGACAGCGTCTTATTTTTACGTACCTCAGCGAGTCTACGAGTCAATTTGTGCGCAAGCATAATCGGTAACGGCATTAACTCTGGTGTTTCTTTGCATGCAAATCCAGACATCATACCTTGGTCTCCAGCACCTTGCGTTTTTTTCTCGCTTGTTACTTCGCCCTGCGCAATTTCTGGACTTTGTTCATCCACCGCAACCATTACGCCACAACTGTGCGCATC
>QIHL01000065.1 GCA_003230965.1 Candidatus Magasanikiibacteriota bacterium
CTTTTCTCTGATTAAGAGAAAACCAAAACAGAAAATTTTTCAAATTCTATTAAAAGAAAAAATGGGGGCAGAAAAAAATGTATTAAAAGAAGTTTGGATTTCGTTCAGAGTTCGGAGCAAAAAAATAAATCCGATTTTAATCGGATCTATTTTTGGTTTGTATTATATCAAAACTTATTTGTTAAATTTCTAGCTAAAGCTAATACACTATTTGAATCAGGTCCAGTAATAACGATGTAATTTTTTGATGTTGAAAAACGAACTTGTGTCTTCCCATTCATATTTATTGTTTTCATTTGCCCTTTATTGTATTGCCATTTTGGATTTAATTTTGGTTCAACCAAGACAGCAACAAGATTTCCAGCTGTACCCCAACCACTAGATGTTGGAGTAGTTTGATCTACCCGAAAATATAGATTTGGTTTAATAAAATTATTGTTGTCTGCAAGTTGCAGTGTCGGATTGGTATATCCAGCTTGTTGAAGGTCTGCAACAGTTACGCTAGGTGTGTCATTGGCAACAACAGTCTTTGTCTTGAAACCAAAAGCAATTACTAAAATTATTGCTGTCGTAGTAATAGCGCTTATCACGACTGCATACTTTTTTGTATGTTTCATATTATATAAAAAAGAATCAATGTGTATAGTATACGTCTATTTGGAATATAAGGCAAACAAGGCTTGTTTCTTGACAGTGCATCTTTTATCTGCTATACTTGTACATTCATTATGCCTTTTAGGGTAACCTATTGGTAGCTCGAGGGTAACCTATTGGTAGCTCGAATCCTTTTATGTCAATGTGTGACCGTGAAGAAATCGGGTCATACATTTTTATTATGGTACAGACAAAAGTACAAGACAACTTTAACGATCTAGGAATCGGTAAGAATTTTCTTACTGTTCTTGAAAAACAAGGATTTATTACACCTACACCAATTCAGCATCAAGTAATTAAAAGTGCAATTGAAGGAAAAGACGTAATTGGAATTGCTCAGACAGGAACAGGTAAAACACTTGCATTTGGTATACCAATGATTCAACGTTTGTCACTGTATAAAGGTCAAGGTCTCATTCTTGTTCCGACACGCGAGCTTGCAGTGCAGGTAGAGGCAGCGCTGAGTCTCGTTGGACGACCACTTGGTTTGCGTACTGCTGTAGTTATTGGTGGTGTTTCGCAACATCCACAAGTTCGGGCATTAAAAAACAATCCACATATTGTAATTGCTACTCCTGGACGTTTGGATGATTTAATGAAACAAAATTTGTACAAATTGAATAATATAAAAATTATTACACTTGACGAAGCAGATCGAATGCTTGATGTAGGATTTTTGTCACAGATTAAACGAATTTTGCAAATCGCACCTGTACATCAGACTATGCTTTTTTCTGCAACCATGCCAAGTTCAATTTCTTTATTGGTGAGTGAATTCATGAAAATTCCACTTCGTATTGAGATTGCACCACAGGGGACGTCAGCAAAAAATATTGAACAGGAACTTTTTGTAGTTAGAAAAAATGACAAGATGCGTTTGATAGATTCATTGCTTGAACAGTATAGACAAGATAAAATTTTGATTTTTTCTAGAACAAAATATGGTGCAAAAAAAATTGCTAGAGATATTCGCAACATGGGACATACGTCTACTGAAATTCATGGCAACCGTTCACAGGCGCAACGTCAGATTGCAATGTCTGGCTTTACAAGTGGAAAATTTCGTATAATGGTTGCAACAGATATTGCTGCGCGTGGTATTGACGTCAGAGATATATCACTGGTCATTAACTTTGATTTACCAGAGAATGCAGGGGATTATGTTCATCGTATTGGGCGAACTGGACGTGCGGGACGCTCAGGTAAAGCAATTTCGTTTGTTACACCATCAGAAAAGGCAGACATTAAAAAGATTGAGCGTCTCATTCGTAAATCTCTACCAGTTTTATCATTGCCTAAGCTCCCTCCAGAACGTCCAGTACCTGTATATACATCACGTACGCAATCTTTCAATCGTTCCAAAAGTGGTGTAAGAAATGGTACAGGTAGACCATACGGACATAACCACAAGCCATATAATGGTGGAAAACATCGTAGTGTTTATAGTAGACGAACAAGTAATAAAAAAAAGTAAAAATCATAGTATAATACTATTCATAAAGTTTTTGTTACATCTATATTGACAAATTATTTCTTTTTTTGTATACTTGCTTCACTTTGTGCCCAATGGGCTATTTTCAATTATGGATATTCGCAATATTGCCATCATCGCGCATGTAGATCATGGCAAGACAAAATTGACAGATGCATTGATGCGTCAAACTGGAATGGTTATGGACGATGATGTAAGTATGGATAGTAACGATCTTGAAAAAGAGCGTGGTATTACTATTTATTCAAAAAATACTTCAGTTTTTTATAAGGATACAAAGATAAACATTGTGGATACACCAGGTCATGCAGATTTTGGGTCTGAAGTTGAACGTGTGCTTCGATCAATTGATTCAGTTTTGCTTGTGGTTGATGCACAAGAAGGACCAATGCCACAAACTAAATTTGTCCTCAAAAAATCACTTGAACTTGGCTTGAAACCAATTGTTGTACTCAACAAAATTGATAAACCTGCTGCTCGTCCTGAATGGGCGCATGAACAAGTACTAGAACTTTTCATGGATTTAGGTGCAAATGATGAACAACTGGATTTTCCAACTATATATACTATTGCAAAAGATGGTATTGCTAAGACATCACTTGATCAGGAATCAAATGATCTCACGCCACTGCTAGATATGATTTTACTTCATGTCCCTGCCGTAAAAACTGATCTTAATGCTCAGTTTTTATTTCAACCATTTAATCTTGCTTATGACAATTATTTAGGACGTATGGGTATTGGTCGAGTCTACCAAGGAAAAGCTAAAATTGGACAAAAAGTATTTATCAAAAAGACTAATGGAAAAATAATTAGTGATACGATTACCAAATTGTTCACGTTTGAAGGTTTGAACAGAAAAGATGTTCAGGAGATTCAAGCTGGTGATATTGTCATGATTGCAGGATTGTCAGATGTCTATATTGGAGACACAGTTGCTCAGACAGAAGATCAGGAATCATTACCAGCAATTACTATTGACGAGCCAACAATTTCTTTGAATTTCTTGGTTAATAATTCTCCTTTTGCAGGAAAAGAAGGAAAATTTGTTACTAGTCAACAAATTAAAGAACGATTGGAAAAAGAACTTGAAGTTAATGTTGGATTGAAAGTAGATTTTGATGATGACGACGCATACAAAGTGTACGGTCGCGGAGAATTACATATTGCAATTTTGCTAGAGAACATGCGTAGAGAAGGGTTTGAAGTGCAGGTCTCTCAACCAAAAGTAATTATTAAAGAAATTGATGGTGTCAAGCATGAACCGTTTGAAGAAGTTACTATTGATACTCCACCTGAATTTTCTGGAGCTATTATTGATAAATTATCAAAACGTAAAGGACAGATGACGTCCATGTTACCAGAGCAGAATCATACACGACTTATTTTTCATATTCCAACACGTGGATTACTTGGGTATAGAAATGAGTTTGTAGTAGATACGCGTGGAGAGGGGATTTTGTGTTCAGAATTTATTGGATTTCATCCTCACGTAGGAAAAATTGAACATCGTGATGTAGGATCTATGATTTCTGCTGTGACTGGAAAAGTTCTTGGATATGCACTTGCTAATTTACAAGATCGTGGAACGTTGTATATAGAACCGAATGTCAATGTGTATGAAGGAGAAGTAATAGGAAATACTTCTAAAGGGCAAGATATGGCTGTAAATCCAACCAAAGGAAAACAATTGACCAATATGCGTTCTTCTGGAGCAGATGCAGCTATTCAGTTAGAGCCACCAATTGAATTGACATTGGAGCGCGGATTAGAAATTATGGGCGAAGATGAGTATCTGGAAGTAACGCCACAGAGTGTACGTTTGCGAAAACAGTGCTTGACTGAATCAAATAGGATTAGAGCTGGAAGAAAGAAAAAATAGATAAAATTTATAGAAATAAAAAATCGCCGTATGGCGATTTTATTTTATGAGACCAAATCTAACACGAAAAATAAATAGAAAAAATTCTAGAATATCTTTTTTAGATAATTTACTTTTTCCATGCTCTCTATCAGCAAAAGTAACTGGAATTTCAAGCACACGAAAACCGTGTTTTTCTACTCTCCACAATATTTCTTCTTGAAAAGCATAGCCGTTATTTTTTATTTTATCTAGGGAAATTTGCTCAAGCACATAACGCCGATATACACGAAATCCTGCTGTAATATCATGTGTTTTTAGTCCAAGAAATAGACGAGAAATAGTCATAGCGCCGTTACTCATTATATGTCGTCGCATATTCCATCCAATAATTTGTCCGCCAGCAATTTTTCTTGAACCAATACCTATGTCAGAATTCTCTATTGCTTGAATAAGGCGTGGAAGATCTTTTGGATCATGCGAAAAATCCGCGTCCATTTCAATAATTATATCTGCACCATCTGTAAGTGCCTGTTTGAATCCAATAATATATGCAGATCCCAAGCCTAGTTTTTCTTTTCGTTCAATAAGTGAGATTGGATGGTTTACTTGAATTCGTTTGACGCATGTTGCAGTTCCATCAGGAGAATTATCATCAATTATAATGATAGAAAGTTCTGGAATAGTTAGATTGAAGATTGCGGTTAATAGTAGTTCAATATTTTCTTTTTCATTGTATGTTGGTATCACAATGGTTGTTTTCATATAGTTTACATTGTATACTATAATAGTATGTCACACAAGAAACGAATTCTCAAAGCAAACGGTCAATGGGTGCATTATAATCCACGTAATGTACAGATTTCACTTGAACGCGCTGGTGCTGAACATAAACTTGCTCGTAGTATTACAAATAATATTACGTCCAAAATTAAGTACGAGCAGACTACGACAAAAGATATTCATAACTGGGCGTTTTGCATGCTGAAACAACAAAAGCAACGACCAATTGCTGCACGGTTTAATTTGAAAAAAGCGATTTTTGATTTTGGGCCTACTGGTTTTCCATTTGAACAATTTATCGCTGAAGTTTTGGCTCATCGTGGTTTCAAAACGCATACAGATGTGACGCTACAAGGTCGTTGTATTACACATGAGATAGATGTAATTGCCCAAAAGTCTGGAAGAAAAATTTTTATTGAAGCAAAATTTCATCACAGTAGAGGAATAAATAGTGATGTAAAAGTACCATTGTATATTCATTCACGTTTTCAAGATATACAAAAGATGCAATCGCAAGCGGATCAGTTAATATCTGAACAGTGGGTGGTAACTAATACTCGTTTTACAAAAGATGCGATTAAGTATGCACTTTGTTCTGGACTCAAAATTTTGGCATGGCGTTTTCCAAAAGATAATGGTCTTGAAAAGTTGATAGAAGAAGAAGGGTTGCATCCGATTACTTGCCTGACGACACTCACTAGACAACAAAAACAACAACTTTTAGATTTAAATATTATTCTGTGTCAAGATCTTTTTCAAAAACAGGAAGATATGCATCAGATTGGCATGACAGATCAGATGATTAAAAAAACAATTATTGAAGCCAGCAGAGTTTCACGGCAATCTTACTCTTAGCATAAGTAACTATTAGGAATAACATTTATTTTCTAAATTTTAATTTTATGTTAAAAACAATTTGGACAATTCTAGTCACAATTGTGTTGACAATTATCGCAGAAGTCGTTATTCTTGGTGCATTTATTTGGTTCAAAAATCCATACGGTATTCGTGATATTTTATATCAACTTATTTTTGTAGTACCACAATCGCAACAGGATCAAAAGAATACCAC
Source organism: Candidatus Magasanikiibacteriota bacterium (assembly GCA_003230965.1). Lineage (GTDB taxonomy): Bacteria > Patescibacteriota > Patescibacteriia > Magasanikbacterales > UBA922 > SZUA-124. The sequence continues at coordinate 5,863 of QIHL01000065.1, forward strand.
AAGTACTGTGCAAACAACGCAAGCAACAACAACAATACGATCATCAAATAGTTCTACTACATTTTCGTTTCAATTGACAAGTCAACAAAAAGATATGTTGAAAGCTGTTGGTGTTGATCCGAATTCTCTACCTACAAAATTCACGCCAAAGCTCAAGACTTGTTTAGTTGCTACATTAGGTGTGTCGCGTTATGATCAGATAATTGGCGGGCAAATGCCAAACTTTGCTGATTTATTGAAGGCAAAGTCCTGTCTGATACAATAAGTTATTCATTTTTTTTATATATACTTATTTTTTTGAAAGCGGACATGAAATCTAAATATACTCTTCGCCGTTAATCACGTGCCAAACTAGTGAGCTTGCGTATTCATTCGGATAAGGTAGTCGTGACAGCACCACATCATACAAGTGTTAATTTTGTT
>QIHL01000059.1 GCA_003230965.1 Candidatus Magasanikiibacteriota bacterium
TATTTAAAATAAAATTTTTTATACGTATTAAAATTATATTTAATTTATTTAGTATACATTACAAAATATATTATTAACTCAATTTTTCTCTCCGAAGTAGCAATGCATTCAACACAACAATTACTGACGACGCACTCATCAGAAGTGCTGCCCATTCAGGTTGAAGTAAAATATGAAATGAAGGATACAATACACCTGCAGCAATTGGAATTGCAAACACATTATATCCAGTTGCCCAAGCTAAGTTTTGAATCATTTTTTGATTTGTCTTACGACTTAAAATAATTGCTTTGACCACGTCAAGTGGATCATTCTTCATAAGAACAATTCCAGCAGATTCAACAGCAACATCCGTTCCAGTTCCAATAGCAATGCCAACATGTGATTGTACAAACGAAGGTGCATCATTAACTCCGTCACCAACCATTGCAACGACATTCCCCTGTTCTTGTAATTCTTTTATTTTATTTACTTTATCTTCTGGCAAAGCATGAGCCAATATAGTATCAATTCCAAGTTTTTTACCAACTTGATCTGCAACATCTTGTGTATCACCAGTTAGCATTGCAGTTTTTATACCCATTTTGTGCAATTTAATAATGGCGGCTTTTGCTTCATCGCGTATGACATCTGCAAGCAAAAGCATTCCAACAAAAGAATTATCAATCGCAACATATACAGGAGTACTTGTCTGTGTATTATTTTTTTCTTCAATAATAATTTTTTGTTCTTTCATGAGTATTTTATTACCAACCAATATATGTTTTCCATTTATTTTTCCTTGTGCTCCTTTACCTGGAAAAGAATGAAAATCTGTAACAGAAGGAATCTTTAATTTTTTATCTTTTGCTGCTTGAACAATCCCTCGTGCAATTGAATGTTCAGATGAAACTTCAACTCCAGCTGCCATTGCAAGTAGCGTATCTTTGTCTATACTATTTGACTGTGATGAAAGAATAATATCTACAATACCAAATTCACCTTTTGTGAGCGTGCCAGTTTTATCAAATACGACATAGTTTAATTTTCTTGCAATTTCAAGCGCTTTCATATCTTTGATCAAGATACCGTTCTTCGCGCCAAGTGTGGATGTGATAGATGTAACTGTTGGAATCGCGAGCCCAAGTGCATGTGGACATGCGACTACAACGGCCGCAACAGCAATCGTTGCAGCAAATATAAGACCATTTGATGATCCAAAAAACCAAAAAAGAAATGATAAGATTCCAGCACTCATAGCAATATAAAAAAGTACCATTGCAGCACGATCTGCTAATTGTTGAACCTGCGGTTTTGATGCTTGTGCGTCACGAATCAATTTCGTAATTTGTGCAATAGCCGTATCTGCACCAATTTTTGTTACTTTTACTTTCAGAGATCCATCTTGATTTATTGTACCGCCAACGACAGTATCTCCACTTTTTTTTACTATTGGAATTGACTCTCCAGTAACCATGGATTCATTTACTGCACTTTCTCCTTCAATGACAATACCGTCCACTGGAATTTTTTCTCCAGGTTTTACAAGTACTTGATCATCAATCTTGAGTTCATCTGTTTGTACTTCTTTTGTTTGCTCATGTTCTAATAAATGTGCTGTTGGCGGAATAAGTTTTGCCAATTTGGTTAATGCACCTGTTGCACCACGCACGGCTCTCATCTCCAACCAATGACCAAGTAAAAAAACAGAAATTAATGTTGCCATTTCCCAATAGAGCGATTCACCAGGAAATACAAAAGTAACGGCAACTGAAAAAAGATACGCGACTGTAATTCCAAATGAAACGAGTGTCATCATTGCTGGATTTTTTCGAGACAACTCTCCTTTGCTAGCTTTGAAAAAAGGCAAACCCCCATAAAGAAAAACAAATGTACTAATTAAAAAAATAACTAGTTCTTGTCCAGAAAATGTAAGATTAAATCCAAACCATTTTTGAATATTTGACGAAAGTGCCATGATGATCAAAACAAACGGAAGCGTAATCCAAAATCGTCGTTTGAAATCTTGTTCTGCACCGCCATGTCCAGCATGTTTTTCTCTATCCATGCGAACTAAATCCATACCGCACTTTGGACACTCACCAGGATGCTCAGAAATAATTTCTGGATCCATTGGACAGGTATACCAAACGTTTGCATTTGATTTTGCTGTCTGTGCTAAACTATCTTTTTGTTCTGTGTGTTTATGTGTTTCTTTATTATCTTCTAGAACTAAATGCATATTGCATATTGGGCACCTTCCCGGTTCATTTTGTCGCACTTCTTTGTGCATTGGGCAAATATATGTTTGCATATTACTATTTTAAGTTATGTATAATAATAGAGTTGTTATCAGTGAATTACTATATTATTTTAGCATAGTACGGCGAATAATCCAAAAAGCTGAACCAAAACCAAGAATTGAAAACAGTATGAGTGGAAACCATACAGGTCCAATCCATGCCATTGGAATTAAGAAATAGACGTCAAGTGTTGACAATGACGCAGGCCATGCCAAAAAAATAAAAAGAAAAAGATAATAACCTAAATCCCAAACAGAAAATGTAAAAACAAAAGCGAGAAAACGATTTTTTGTATCGTTGAATGCTAAATAGCCAACTGTTGCAAGCATGACAATCGTTGCTGCCTCACGCCACAATTCAACACGAAGAATTTGTTTAGGAAAAATAGCGAGATCATTTGCACCATGAATTAAAAAACCATGAGGGTAATAAAGATCACGCAAATAAACAACGACTGCAGTTTCAACTAATGCCATCGCCATACCATAAATAAATAATACCATGAGTGTTTTAATTGTAGTTTTTTGTAATTTCATATTACAAATTGAATCAATTTTTTTTAATTTGTGTCATAAAAATTATGAATTTATTTTTTTAAATACACTCAGTAATCCATCAATTGCTAACTGCTTTTTTTGTTTAGTATTTTTAATTATACAACTATACAAATGTGTATTAAGTAAAGCAACTTGTGCACTGCTCAAAGCATTTTTTACAGCAGTTAGTTGGTTCAAAATATCTATACAAGATATATTATTATCTACCATTTCATGTATTTTTTTAAAATGTCCTTCAACAATTTTGAAACGACGAATAATATGTTTATTTGCTTGTACTTTTTTTACCATAGTGATATAGTATCCCTACCCAGAGGGTATGGATAGAGTATAGTAAATAAAATTTTTATTGTCAACGTATGTTCCATGCTAAAAAACTTTCTATACTGCTTTTAATTTTTGTTATAACAACAGGCATTCTTATAGGTGGTTTTGTATTCGGACAAATGGCAAAAAATGCTAATCCTAGTTGTACAATTATGGCTTTTATGGATGGCGACTGTGCTCATATATCTAACTCTTTTGACATGGTTAATCATCATATTAGTATATTGGAACAGAGTACAAATTTTATTATTGTGCCTACTATCTATGTATTAATACACGCAATTATTATATTATTTTTTATCAATATCTGGTTTTCTGATAAAAATAATACTGCTACTTTTCTTGCGCTTTATGTTAAACGGCATCAACCACTATGTGCGAGAATATATACTTATTTGCGACTTCGTTTTTATTTTACTTCGCGACATAGTTTTAAAAAAACAGCCATTTATTATTTGGCGCTTCTACCGCGTACATAGATAGTACGTTAAAAATTTTTCTAGCGCCCATATTTTATGAATACGGGCTTTAATTTTTTACCTATGAACAAAAAAAACACATACTGGAAAAAAATCGGTATAGTAGCAATCGTTATCATATTTTTTGGTTTTGGTTGGGGATTTTTTCGTAGATACTCAAAAACAAATACTACACGCGTTCTTTTGAACGGTACCATTGCTACATTATATAGATCACCTAATTGTGGTTGTTGTGGTGGATACATTGCTTACCTAAAAAAGAATGGCATTGATGTAAATGTTGTCAACGAAGATGAAAATGATCTAGCACAAATCAAAAAACGTTTTGGTATTCCAAGTAATCTTCAAAGTTGCCATACTATGACTCTTGGTAAACAGACTATTGAAGGACATGTTCCAATTGAAGTAATTTTATCGTTACTAAAGAAACCAAATATTGCACACACCGTGTCACTTCCTGGCATGCCACGTGGAAGTGTTGGAATGCCTGGTACAAAACAAGGTACTTGGACTATATATTCTGTCAAACCAGACGGAAGTCAGAGTATCTTTGCAAAGATTTAATATCTTGTGTATCACAAAATAATTATATTGAGCAAATTATTCTGATAAGAAAAAACATAACTCACTAAAAAATTGGGTTTCCATTTGGTACTTGCGATATAAATCGCCTACTCACATCAATAATATCTGACCACTTCCAATTGTTTTCAAAAAATATTTTTTGATTTGGAATCCATTGTTTTGTATGATTTGAAAAAAGATAAACTTTTGGACTATTTGATGTTTTTATAAGAGATAAATTAGGAAGTTTTGATTCTGCAACAAGAGGAGAATACCCATCGGCTACTTCAAGACCATCTGGAAATCCATCGCCATCTGTATCTGCTAACCATGGAATTGTACCATAGACAAACTCCTGTATTTTGGTCAATCCATCTTTATCTGCATCTGTGGTGGCACTCAGATTTATATTTGGTGTTGTAAAAATTGCTATTTTTTTTCCTGTAAATGTCTTTCTATTCGGAACATAATTATGCATCGCATTCATTACTGTTGCATAACTATATCTATAATCATGCCCATTAGTTCTGCCAGGATCTTCAACAATAAATTGTTTGGTGGCTTCATCATATCCAGAGAGAACAATCATATGATACGCTGGTCCGCTATATAAATAATGAATATGATGTAACATTTTTAAATCTGTAGGAATAATTACTGGATGTTTTGCATCAAGTTGTTTTTTAATTTGTGACAATGTTGGATTTTCTACTATCCACGCAGACCAATGCAATGCATCATTAATAATTGCAGTAACTTCCTTTGCATTTTCATCCAGACTACGACCAAATAAATGATCTTTAATAGTAAAAATAGTACGTATATCTGCGACAGCTTGTTTTGCAGGAATTTTTATTGTAGTTGAACCTGTCTTGTAATATGCATTCACCATAGTAATTGATGTTTCTTCGCACGCATCAAACCATGGTTCTGACCAATTTCCAAATGGAGCTTGAGGTGTAAAAGGAACATGCAAAGATACGTCAGCAAATACAGGAGTTACTGATAAAGATATTGCGTACAATACAATAATAAATAATAAAAATTTTGAAATCAACGACACAGTTACTGCATTATAAAAAAATATAACTTAGTATACGCAATATAGTTATAATACACAACTTTTAATTAATAAAAAACAGCCGATTTCTTCGGCTACCAAATGAGCTAAAATGCCCGGGTATGACATTTTAACTTGGCTGGCAGGTATGACATTTCTAAATCCCTAGAAGTATGACATTTCTATTTCACGTTGACAAACAAGTACAGTATATTGACAAAAGTGCTTAAATATGATAAGATTTAAATGAAAAAGT
>QIHL01000050.1 GCA_003230965.1 Candidatus Magasanikiibacteriota bacterium
TAAAAAACCATCCGACATAACAGCAGAGGCAGTACGTACATACCGACTCTGGCTGAATCGGCTAGAAGATAAACACGGCGAACCATTAAAAAAAAATACACAAAACTACCACCTTATTGCCCTCAGATCATTTCTGAAATATTTATCCAAACGAGATGTGGAAACATTGGCTGCAGAAAAAATTGAACTAATGAAAATGTCTGATCGTGATATTCAATTTATTGATGGAACAGACTTGGACAGAATTCTGGAAGCGCCACTCGTAGCATTGCATGACGGCAATAGCAGTAACTCTAGTGTACTAATTGCATTACGCGATAAAGCAATTTTAGAAACACTATTTTCAACTGGTTTGCGTGTTTCTGAATTGGTTCATTTGAAAAAAGATGATGTTAATTTGAAAAAAGATGAATTTACCGTGATGGGAAAAGGGCGAAAATCTCGTGTGGTTTTTCTAGCTATACAGGCACGCTATTGGTTAAAAAAATATTTAGATCTGCGCAAAGACATCAATCCGTATCTACTAGTCGCGCACGATAAGCGAACAAAAAACAAAAAACGAGTTGTTGGAAAAAATAAAAATAGATCAGATACTGTGGATATTCCGTTAAGCCAGCGATCAGTAGAACGCCTCGTACATAAATATGCAAAAGTTGCTGGTATCATGAAACCTGTCAGCCCGCACACACTGCGTCATTCATTTGCAACTGATTTGCTACAAAATGGCGCGGACATTCGTAGCGTTCAAAGGATGCTAGGACATGTGTCCATTACGACCACACAAATTTATACACATATTACAGACAAAGAACTAAAAAATATACACAAAAAATTCCACGGCAAAGGTCGCATACATAATTGACAAAAAACAAAAAAATAAGTATTGTGCCCAATGAGGGCTCGTAGTTAAATGGATATAACAGAAGCCTTCTAAGCTTCGGTTCGAGGTTCAATTCCTCGCGGGCCCACAACAAGAGGATCACTCCTCACTTACTCATAACTATACATTTATGTGGTACATAATCGGCATCATTGTATTCATTGTGCTGGTCAGTATTCGTCAGGTAAACCAATATGAACGTGGCGTAAAATTTCAAATAGGAAAGTTTAATAAAATTGAAGACCCTGGTTGGCGACTCGTGCTTCCGATATTTCAAAGTATGACCAAAGTAGATATGCGTATCAAGGCAGTAGATGTGCCATATCAAGAAGCAATTACAAAAGATAATATATCTGCAAAAATCAATGCAGTTATTTATTACCGTGTTGTTGAGGCCGACAAAGCGATTCTTCAGGTAGAAAATTTTCTTTATGCAGTATCCCAGCTTGCGCAAACAACCATGCGAAATGTGGTTGGTGAACTAGAATTGGATGAACTGCTGGTAAATCGTGATACTGCTGCTGAGCGGATTAAAGAACTCGTTGACAAAGCAACAGACCCATGGGGCATTAAAGTAGAAACTGTTGAGCTGAAAGATGTGACACTGCCAGATGATATGCAACGTGTCATTGCAAAGCAAGCAGAAGCTGAACGAGAACGTCGCGCAGTTATTATTAAATCTGGTGGTGAAGTGATTGCAGCAGAAAATCTTGCAAAAGCTGCACAAATGCTTAACGCACAACCAGGAGCTCTTCATCTGCGTACGCTCAATACACTCAATGACTTGAGTTCAGATCAGTCCAACACAGTAATTTTTGCAATACCACTTGAAATTCTTCGCGCGTTTGATAAAAAATAAAATATATAGTGAACCAGACGTTGACAGAGCGGACAGAAAAATGTATGCTATGCCCGCTCTATATGGATGTCCGTTTTGGGGTGGCCTTGGTATAATGGTTATTACTCCGGGTTGTGGTCCCGGTAATACGGGTTCAATTCCCGTAGGCCACCCCAAAGGGGATTTCCCAGAAAAGTCCGGACGTGCCGGACTTTTCTCTTTTTTCTCATAGGTGTACAATATATACAAAAACATATGGATGAACATATACAAAAACATATTGTTGTTGTTTCACTTTGTGCAGGTTCTGGTCATCGCCGAGCTGCTGAAGCAATAAAAAAAACAGCTGAACAATCATTTCCAGATCTGCATGTCACTCATGTTGACGCATGCGAATACATGAAAAAATCAACTAAAAAAACTCTAGTTGATTCATACACACTGATGGCGCGCCAAGCACCAGAATTATGGGGATTTTTGTATGAAAAAACTGACAACCAAAAACTAGCAAAACGCTGGACAATGCTTATGCGTAAACTACGCAAGGCACACTCAAAAAAACTCTACGACCACGTCATTAGCTTGAAACCTGACTACGTACTCTTTACTCACTTTTTGCCAGCAGACCTAATTTATCAGGCAGTCAATAAAGAACAATTTTCTATCCCAACTGGAATGATTGTTACAGACTATGGTATTCATGAATTATGGATTGTTCCTGAAGTACAAGATTATTTTGTTTCAACAAAAAAAATGGTCTGGCAACTCCAACACCACGGCATTCCAACAGAGCATGTTGTTCAAAGTGGTATCCCTATTGATCCTATTTTTTCTATACAAAAAGATATCCAGATGCTCAAACAAGAATACAGACTCCCCACAGATATACAAATTTTACTTATTTTATCAGGAGGTCAAGGACTTTCTGATACAGAGCAAACTATAAAGACACTCATCAATCTGGATGAGCCAACAGTCATTATCGCAATTACAGGAAAAAATACACGACTTGAAAAAAAACTACGACATATCGTAGCACCAGCGCACATTGATTTACGTATTATAAATTGGACTGATAATATAGATAATTACATGCGTATTGCTGATGTAATTATCACAAAACCTGGTGGACTTACAACAACTGAATGTATTGCACTTGGCAAACCGATTATTGCTGTTGATCCAATACCAGGTCAAGAGGAACATAATGCACAATTTATTCTTGAAGAACAACACGGCACTGTAGCACGCAGACCTGATGATATTCATTTTTATGTCAAAACAAAAAAATACATAGACTCAATAGCCAATGCTCCTGGCTCAAACGCAGCTACACGTATTCTCTCCCATATAAAACAAGACAAGCAATTATTGAATAATCAAAAATGATTGTTTCTAAGGTTATAAACCAAGAAGTTTATTAACAGTATGGCTCGCTGGTGCATTTTTTGAATGAGTTGCTTGGCGCTGGCATGGCTGTATACCTGACCATGACGAAAAATCCTCATGTTTCTGATTATAAATAGTTGTAAATTTGCCCATCATACATGGATCCACTAGCCAAATAACTAGTAAAGTCAATGCAAATGCAGACAAAATAATCATCATACCAATAGCACCATCAACCAAAATTCTTCTTCCTTTAGTATTTTTTTCTTCTTCACCACCAGACGTCATAATCAAATACCCGCCATACACAATAAAGACAAGAGCCGCAGTACCAGAAAATGTCAAAAAGTCCTTAATAATCAGTACAATAATCTGACGCGGATCTGTTGCTGGCAAATAAGGATCACCATTAGGACCAGACAATGCAGCTGTTTGTTTATTAAGATCTTTTTCTAGATTTGCAGCATACACTGGCGTATATACATTCAAACCACCAAAAATCAAAAATACACAAAAAAATAATATAAGTATTAAACGAAAACGAAATGCAGACATATATTACAAAATAACATGTATATTAACTTCTCCGTTTACATTATTCGCAGCACTTAGAACTCTGTTCACAATAAATTTCGTAATCGCGAATGAAAGTAAAATCACTGTAATACCAATTATAGCGGTTTGTATAACTTTGTTAGACTTCTCAATACGTGTTTCGTCACCATGAGAATCAAACCGAAGATACCCACCATAAATCAATAGTACAATAAATGTCGTACCAACAAACCCAAGAACAATTTTAACAAGCACTACAATCAAAAAATGATGAGGTTCCACAATAGAAATAGTTTGAGAACCTTGCAGTGTCTGTTGCGATACTCTGAGTTGACTCTCAAGATCAGCAAAAGTACTACTACTTGCAAATGTTACTGGTACAACAAAAAAAGAAAATAACAAAACCGACAGCACACTTGCAATACGTATGAAGTTCAACAGACGCATAAAACTAACTAATCAGATTTAACAAAATAATTGGAACAATATAATAAGTGATGCCGTACGCAGCTACAGTTACCACCAAACCAATTATAGATGAAGAAATAATCTTTTGCGCTTTTTCTACTTGTGTTTCCTCACCACGTGCAGTCATCCAGAGAAACCCAGCGTATACTGTTAACGCCATAAATACAATACCAACAAAAGATAATACAAATTCAATAATCAATCCAATGATAGACGCAAAAGTTGTATCACCTGCAGCATAATATCCAGCTTTTGATGCTGCATATCCTAGTGTGTTATGTCCTAAGTTTAATGCAAAAGCTGGATGCACGGCAAAGAAAAATACAAACAATAACAAACCAAACCAGACAGAAATACTCGGCATGATATGCCAACTACTATTTTTTTTATGAATGTGTTGTTTCAACATATTTTTATCCTGCAGTAACCATTTTATCCATCACAAGCGTTGTAATAGCATATGCACTGACGACAATTACCAAGCCAATGACAGCGGCAACAATAATCTTTCGCGCTTTTTCTACTTGTGCTTCCTCACCACGCGCAGTCATCCAGAGCAAACCAGCATACACCATCAAAATTAAAAAAATTAAACCGACTAAAGTAAGTACCAATTTAATCCCTGTTCCAACAACGTCACCAACATCTTGCTGTGAACTGGAGTATCCAGCACCATTAATAACTTGACCCAAATATATTCCACTATCTTTCAACCCTTGTGCAGAAACAGGCATCAACAATAACAACGAAAACATAGTGCTTGCGATTGCAATAATAATACGCTTATAACGAAACATAAAATATATTTCAAATCTTTAAATAAAGTATATCACGCATTTATCCTGAAATCAATTTTTGTGCCAAAGATGCAAGGGAATAAGCACCAACAATAATAAGTACACCAATCAACGAAGAAATAATAGTCTTACGTGCACTTATAACTTTTTCTTCTTCGCCACCAGCAGTCATCCAAGTAAAACCTGCATATACCATCAAAATAAGAAAAATAATTCCAGTTATAAGCAAGATACCTTTCACCAAAAGACCAATGACAATAAATATATTATATGCATTTTTAACGCCAGTTGGCTGAGCCGCTGTACTCAAATTAGGCAACGCTTGCAGTATAGTTGATGCTGCATGTACTATTTGAATATGGAAAAAAGAAAACATAAATACTATTACTTAGATTTACAGCAAACAACAGCAGTAGATTCTGTTCTGCATTCTCCAGTAATATAATATTTTGTTATGGCAAGTTTTCCCTTTCCTTGTCCTTTTTTGTACTTAATTT
>QIHL01000056.1 GCA_003230965.1 Candidatus Magasanikiibacteriota bacterium
GCAGCATCTGTAATACCATTAGGTGGCATAATTGCTTCAAATGGTTGCCCTCCAGAAATAATGTCTGAGGTACGTGCTAATGCGTACATAGTTGACGTACAGCTTGGATTATTTGTCGCACAATTTAATGCACGTGGCAGACAATAAATCGTCTGCCCACAACTGTTTGTACCACAGGCCTCATCTGGACGAAATTCAACACTTTTGTAGCCATTGGTAATTGTCCATGTGCCACTGATAGTATTCGTAGCTGCGCCATTATTTCTGCTTACTTTCGGACTATCTAAAACCAAATTCGTTGCGCCACTCGTTCGTGTTGTTGTTGTATCATGAAATATTCCCTCAACTGTTGTCGGGTCAACAGGTTCATTAAAACTTATACGAACAAGATGATTGCGTGAAACAGTATCTCCATTACTCGGGCTGACATCTGTAACATAAGGCGGAGAAAAATCCAGTGTTGAATTTGTTTCAAAATCCCAGAAATAATAAAGCCCTCCAGCAAACAACGTAGAGGTTGTCATATTATTTGGACTCCATTTATAAATATTATTCGTTACTTTCACTTCGTACCATTCACTCGTAGTCGGTGATCCTAAATATGCATTTGGATGCAAACTAAACGTGTATGCAAAATGATCTCTAGTAGAGGTAGGCACTGTTGTTGGATATAAATATGTTGCAATCGCAGTTGCAGAAAGTGCTGGCAGTGGATTAGTACTAGAATTTGACCGCAGATATATTTGAAATGTTGAAGTATTGAGTTGATCACAATCTGTCTGCCTATCCAATTCTTGACCAGACGCAGGTTGTACACAATCGCCATAGTACGGACGTGCAATTTTATTAAGTGGTGTATTAGAAGTAACTTTATCACCTCCTGTTGTAAGACATGTGGTAGTAGGTCCTGACATAATAGTGGTCCAACAATCATGATTCGTGTTTTTTATTATTGTTCCAGCATCAATTGGTACAGCAAAAGTAATAAAAATATGTGTGTTCCGTGGTATATTCGTTTGATTTCGTGCTGGATAATGACTTTTGATTACGCCACCAAGTGCGCCACTACCAGAATAAGAAAGAAATAGAGGCGGATTGCCACCTATATTGTTACCTTTATTATAAGACATACCATTCGCCCCTGCTAAGGAATTCAAAATAAATTGAGCAATCCCAAATGCTGACATAATTATTGCTAATCCAATAACAGCATTTGTCAAAATCCTTTTACCATTTTCCACCTTTTCTGCGTCGCCATCAGATGTCATGATGACAAAGCCTGCATACAATACCAATACGAGTGTTATAATACCAAGTAGACCCAACACAGCACGAATAATTTTTGCAATCACAACACGAATATCTATTTGACCTAGTTCAATCGTATTTGATACAGGAATAATACCAAATGTATCTGTTGGTGATGTCTGAGCAGATACAATATGCGACCCAAGTAATAATGAAGTTCCTACCAAAAACACAAACAAGCAGATACGAATAATCAATCTGCATTTTGCTCTACGATGAGTTGTGTGATGATGCCAAGGTAGCATGAAACCTTGGATTAAAATAAAAAAAGATAGTTACAGTATACCATCTTTTCAAAAAAAAGCACAGTGGACAATATGTATCATTGAAGTAATCGTAAAACAATCGCTTTTACTCTATTTCCATCAGCGCTACCTTTTACTCTTTTCATCACAGCACCAATCGCTTTTCCAATATCCGCTTTGTTTTGTATCTGCATTTCTTTCATGACTATAGATACCTCTTGTTCTAATTCAGCATCTGATAATTGTGCAGGAGCATATTGTTCAAGGACAACTAATTCTTTTTTTGTTTTTTCTATTAAATCTTGCCTTCCACCTGTTTTGAAATCTTTTATTGTATCTTGTAATTGCTTTATCTGTTTTGACACAATTTTTTCTACATCTGTATCATCCAATTCATGATGTACATCAATTTCTGTATTTTTTATTGCAGACCACAACATACGCAATGTTCCAAGTGATTCAGCATCACCAGATTTCATTGCATCTCTTTGTGCGATTTGAATTTTTTCTCTACGTGTCATATACAATATAATACTATAATCTATGCATATATACAAATTTGCATTCAAGTCAAGTAAAAGATAACACGCATAATGCGTGTTATCTTTTACTACGACCAAATTTTTCTTCTTCTGGTGGCAATTTGCCAATCTTGCGAAGATAATTGGTTTTTGAAATTTTTTGTGCGCGACTGACTGCCTGTTTGCGTTTCACATTTTTACTTTTGTCAGGTATAAAAAATCTAACTTTTTTTGCCTGCAAAATTTTTCCAGATTTTAGCCAAGTCTGCTTCACACGACGCATGAACCCTTCAAAAGATTCATTCTTTTTTCGCTTAATTTCGGACATAGGTAGTTCACCTCCTCAGGTGAAAAAATAATAATGCTTCCACTATACCTAATTAAAAATGAAATGTCAAGAGTATTTACTGAGACAGCTTACTCAGCTCATGTACTAATTTTTTTTGATCAATGGTTTCTTGAATACCAGATTCCATATCACGAATAATTATCGTTCCATCTTGTACTTCCTTTTGTCCTAGAATCACAGTATGGGTCGCACCAAATTTATTTGCAGATTCCAACTGTACCCTCAGTGAACTTTTACCAAAATTATGATGTACAACTAATCCATTCAGACGTAATCTCTCAATCAATAGTAATCCACGCCGTCTCCCCTGCTCTCCTAACTGTGCAAAATAGATAGACGAGTATGGATCAACACCAACCAATTTTCCACTTGCTTGTTCTCGTCGTTTCATTACACTAACAACACGTTCTAGTCCAATAGAAAATCCTGATCCTGGTGTATCCAAACCACCAAGTTGTTCAACCAAAAGATCATAGCGTCCGCCACCACCCAATGCACTTTGCGAACCATTTTCGTCTTCTTCATATATCTCAAAAACAGTATCTGTATAATAATTAAGTCCACGGACAAGTGTTGTATCAAGAATATATGGAATCTCTAATTCGTCCAGATACTCCAGCACTTTCATAAAAAACTTTTTTGAATCTTCACTCAACCAATCAATAATTTGTGGGGCTTCTGCTTTTACCTGCTGGCACTGTTCCTGTTTGCAGTCAAATGTACGCAATGGATTTTTATTAATTCTGCGTTTACAATCTTCACACAAGTAACTTCGTTTTTGTCGCAAATATGTAACTAATTCTACAATATATTTTTGACGATCTTCTACAGTACCTATGCTATTCATTTTTACTTGAATATCAATACCCAAATCATTGATGAAATGATATGCAACACTAATCAATTCCGCATCAATCACGGCATCACGAATACCGAAACTCTCACAACCAAACTGATGAAATTGCCGATAACGCCCAGCCTGTGGACGATCATGACGAAACATGGATTCATAATACCAGACCTTTACAGGCTGTGGCTGTGTCTGAAATCCATGTGAAATATACGCACGAACAATGCCAGCTGTTCCCTCAGGACGCAAAGCAATCTTCATTCCATCACGATCTTCAAATACATACATTTCTTTGTCAATGACATCTGTCCCTTTGCCGATAGACCGAATAAATACATTTGCATGTTCAAGAATTGGTGTTTCTATAAAATGAAAATTGTAAGCTGTCGCAATATCTTCTGCACCATGATAAAGTGTACGCCAAAACCGTTCGTCTACAGGCAAAATATCTTTCATGCCACGTAGTGCACTGAACATATTTTTTATACTGGCTGTTTTTGTACCATCGTCTTTCACTGGTGTAGATAGAGTAGTTTTTTTAGAGTCTGATCCTGATTTTTTAATTGTAGGTTTTTTTATTACACGATTTTTTTTTGCTATTGGTCTATGCTTCGCTATTGTTGTTTTTTTATTTTTTTGTGGCATAGAGGAAATTAAAAATTATAATTTGGAACTGAAAATGTAGTAATACGACTCATTGGCCAGCCACGAAATATAACCCGACCGACGATTGCACTCCTCTTAACTGGACCAAAACTACGAGAATCATAACTTTCTCCGCGGTTATCACCCATCATAAAATATTGGTTTGAATTGAGCGTCCACGTCCGATTTCCAGACGTAGACTGTGCCTCGTATGGCTCAGTCAAGACGATACCTTGGGGATGTTTTTTGTTGTAAATAATAATTTTTCCATCGTGGACTTCAATACGTTCACCGGGCAGACCGATTACACGCTTGATATAAAATTGACTTGGATCTACTGGTGGATGAAATACGATAACCTCTCCACGTTCTGGTGCGCGAAAATCATAGGTTAATTCATCAACAATCAAGTACTCATTTTGAAAATAGGTTGGTTGCATGGATTGACCTTGCACATAAAATGGCTTGAACAAAAAATATCTAACTAACCCAATAGTTATTCCTGCCAAAACAGCAATTTTAATAACTTCCAAGAAAAAAACACCAAGTGAAACTGTCCAGCCATGTTCATTTTCTTCATTTGAGACAACATCACTAGTCAAAATCTCTTTTTTCTGCAAAGGTTCTTGTTCCTCTTTCTGTACTTTTGCTGACGTATGTTGCTTATCTGGCATAAAAAAAACAATACGGATAAAACGATATAACAAATTGATTATACTTCAAAAAACTAGGCAGTGCAAATGATAATATATAGAAAATAATAGCTGAATCCACCATCTTTTTGTGTGGGCGTGCCAAGAGTTGAACTTGGGACCTCAACATTATCAGTGTTGCGCTCTAACCAACTGAGCTACACGCCCATTTTCAATTTTTTGTGGGTCCAAGAAGATTTGAACTTCTGACCTCTACAATGTCAATGTAGCGCTCTAACCAACTGAGCTATGAACCCATATTTTCGTACTAGAGTATATGCCACATTCCAGCCTCTGTCAATCAAAAAATGTATAGGCAGAATACAGTAAAAAAAATACATCGTCAAGCAAAACCCCACCTTTAGAAAAAGGTGGGGTTTGTTGTTTGGTATCTAGATGTTGAGATCATCTACTGCGCTCAGGTCTACATCATCGGTTGTTGCACTGCTCACTGCACTAGTTGTTGTACTAGGTGCACTAGTTGTACTAGGTGCACTAGTTGTACTAGTTGTACTAGG
>QIHL01000045.1 GCA_003230965.1 Candidatus Magasanikiibacteriota bacterium
AAAAGGAAATATAATATTACAGCACCTACAGTATATACAATACTACATAGGGCTAGGAATAATGATTATACCATACACAAGAGTGAAAACACCTAAATTAGTCAAAGTATGACATTTCTAAATCCCTAGAAGTATGACATTTCTATTTCCCGTTGACAAAGTTTTTGTTTATATTGACAAATTAGGCAAATTCTACTATACTGTGCGAAACATTGTAGTCAATATATTTTTATAGTGAATTATGCGAAATTTAATCAAAAATATTATAATGGTCGTACTATTGCTGTTACTGATTGCTGGTATCTTTAGTTTGGTCAATACAACACAGACACAGCCTACAAAGGTAGGAGTTAATCGGTTGGTTGCAGAAATTAATGCATCTGATGTCAGTAAAATTTCTATTCAAGGAAATTTGGTTAATGCAACACTAAAGAATACAAGTAGCACTGTGATTGAAGTTACGAAAGAGAGCACACAAACTTTCTCACAACTTATTCAACCATATAAAATCGCTCCGCATAAATTAGAATCAATTGATATTAAAGTGCAAAGTGGAAGTGGCTGGAAATATTGGTTGAGCATTTTTGGTCCGTATATGATTACGTTTCTGTTGATTGGCGGTCTTATCTTTTTTATGACTCGGCAAGTGCAGGGTGCGAATAGTCGTGCTATTGGCTTTGGTCAAAGTAGTGCAAAACAAACTAAACCAGATGACAAAAATAAAAAAACATTTAAAGATATTGCTGGTGCAAAAGAAGCAAAAGAAGAATTGGAAGAAATTGTTGACTTTTTGAAAGATCCAAAGAAATTTACTGATATGGGTGCAAAGATTCCAAAAGGTGTACTCCTAATGGGTGCGCCTGGAACTGGAAAAACGTTGCTTGCAAAAGCAGTATCAGGAGAAGCAGACGTGCCATTTTTTCACATGAGTGGGTCTGAATTTGTTGAAATGTTTGTCGGTGTTGGTGCTTCACGTGTTCGTGATCTTTTCAACAAGGCAAAGAAAGCAGCGCCAGCAATTGTATTTATAGATGAAATTGATGCAGTTGGACGAAAGCGTGGTGCTGGTCTTGGTGGATCACACGATGAACGTGAACAAACATTGAATCAGATTCTTGTTGAAATGGATGGATTTGATCCGAATCTTGGCGTAATCGTTATTGCTGCAACCAATCGTCCAGACGTTCTTGACTCAGCGCTTCTTCGTCCAGGTCGTTTTGATCGTCGTGTTGTAATTGATAAACCAGACATTAAAGATCGTGAGCAAATTCTCAAAGTACATGTAAAGAACAAACCACTTGCAAAAGATGTAGATTTGAAAAAACTTGCTGAGCGCACTCCAGGTTTTACAGGAGCAGATTTAGAAAATTTATTAAATGAAGCTGCAATTTTGGCTGTGCGTGAAGGACAGAAACGGGTACAGGAAAAAAATGTTCTTGAAAGTATTGAAAAAGTGATGCTAGGACCACAGCGTAAGTCCAGTGTTATGACAAAAAGAGACCGCGAAATGACTGCATACCATGAAGCTGGACATGCAGTAGTGGCGCACTTCTCACAGCAGTGTGATCCAGTACGTAAGGTTTCTATTATTGGTCGTGGTATGGCTGGTGGTTATACGCTGTCAATGCCAACGACAGATGTTCATTATAAAACTCTTGGAAAGTTCAAAGATGAATTAGCAATGGCTATGGGTGGATTTGTCGCAGAACGTACAATTTATGGTGATGACGCACTGTCTACTGGTCCGTCAAATGATTTGAAACAAGCTACACAAATGGCAACAAATATGGTTATGCAATACGGTATGAGTGACAGACTTGGTCCGCGTCAGTATGGAGACAACGAAGAAATGATTTTCTTGGCAGAAGAAATTCACTCAAAGAAAAACTATAGTGAGAAGACAGCTGAGTTGATTGATGCAGAAATTATGAGATTACTTGAAGGTGCCAAGTCACAGGCACAGGAGATTTTTACAGAACATCATGATCAAGTAGAAAAACTTGTTGCTCACTTGAAAGAAAAGGAAACTGTTGAGCAAGAAGAATTTCGTACAATCATGGGTCCAAGACCATCTGATAAATCTGAGATGCCAAAAATTAATACTGATACGTAAGTTGTTTAATCTATATTGCAAATAAAAGATCCATTTTTTTGTTGGATCTTTTTGTTTTGTGTGCAGAGTTTTCACAAGTATGCTATACTAGCAATACAAAATATTTTGCGTCTTTTGACGTTATATTCTTTATATACGTATGCATATGAAAACATCATTGTATAAGCAGGCATTGCAGCATGGATGGTGGCTGACTCGACATCATCTCTGGTTATGGCCACTCGGATTATTTGCGTCTCTTCTTGGTCAGATGGGATTGTTAGAGTTTTTTACAAAGATTGTTGAGGCAGGTAGCGGTACTGCTCCAACTTGGTCTACGATTCCGCAGTTGTTTCAGTTTTTTAATATGTCATGGCCACATCTTTCGTGGAGTGTATTTGGTTGGTCTTTGTGGCTAATCGTTGTATTTGTTTCCTTGTTTGTGCTGTTTGTTTTTGTAGCAGTTGTTTCGCAAGGTGCGATTATTCATGCTGCATCAAAAGCAGTACATCGTGAAGTACTTGCAGATGTTGGCAAGGCATGGCATGTTGGTGTTCGTCATTTTTGGAGTCTCTTTTTTATTAATTTGTTTAAAAAAATACTTATTGGCATTTTGGCAGTTCTCGTTTTTTGGGCTACTAAAAATGTAATGCAATACTCTAGAGGCTGGGATGCTATCTGGTTTTTACTTATGTTCTTAATTGCGGCTGTTACAGGAATGGTGTTGTCATTCCTTGCAATTTATGCTGCAGGATATGTAGTTGTTGAACAGTATTCTTTTGGTCGCTCTATCGTTGCAGCGTGGAAACTCGTCTGGCGTCATTGGTTACCATCTATTGAGGCAGCGATTGTAATATTTGCAGTAGACATTGTTGCTTTTGTATTAGTGTTGGTCGGATTTTTTGTTTTTATGTTTCCAAGTTTATTCCTTTGGATTTTAGCGGTTGTCACTGTTAATGCTACACTTTATATGTTTGCAACAATTTTTGGCATGTTGCTTCTTGCTTTATTCATTATTTTTGTAGGTTCGGTATTGACTGTTTTTGTTACATCAACATGGATTTTCTTATTTATGCGCATGCATCATAGCGGTGTTAAGAGTACTATCATTCGGTGGTTGTCTGCATAATATTGTATGGATGGATTCGGGTCAATCAATAATTTATTAGATCAGAATGGTCAACAACATGGAACTGGACAGGGAGCTGCGCCTGCACTTTCAGTTGCGTCAGATGAAAAAGAATTCGAATTGCAAAAAAAAATAATACAGATTGAACAGAAAGAAAAAGAAATAGAGACAAAAGCATTTGCAGAACAGATTGGTATTCCACACATAGATTTAGATAAATTTCCTGTGACGCAGGAATCATTGCGTCAGATTCCATTGAAACAGGCAAAAGAATTAGGTGCTGTGTGTTTTTACAAGTCTCAAGATCAGGCTCGTATTGGTGCGCTTGATCCACAAACAGACGCAGTACAAAAGTTTGTAAAAGCATTTGAACAACGGACACATACACGTACTGTTGTGTATGTAGTTTCACAGAAGAGTTTTGATAGGATTGTTGAAATGTATAACCGTCTGCCAATTATT
Source organism: Candidatus Magasanikiibacteriota bacterium (assembly GCA_003230965.1). Lineage (GTDB taxonomy): Bacteria > Patescibacteriota > Patescibacteriia > Magasanikbacterales > UBA922 > SZUA-124. The sequence goes on from QIHL01000045.1 coordinate 3,684, forward strand.
GAAGGTATTATAAAAGATATCAAAATTAACGCAGAGAGTCTGTCAAAAGTTAAAGGAGATGTAAATGATTTTCAATCTCTTAAAAAATTGTTGAGCCAAGCAAACACTACAGATTTAGTTGTGTATATTCTAGGTGCTGGTTTGAAACTAGATGCATCTGATATTCATGTGGAAGCAGAACAAAATAAAATTGTGATTCGTTTTAGATTGGACGGTATTTTGCATGACGCTGCAGATCTTCCAAAAGAAGTATTTCATCAATTGATTTCTCGTGTAAAACTTGTTGCTGGATTAAAAATTAATATAACAAATAAACCACAAGATGGACGTTTTACTATAAATTTGCCTGATGGAGATGTGGATGTACGTGTTTCAACAATGCCGACTGTATTTGGAGAGAGTATAGTCATGCGTTTATTGCACCAAAATAGAAAAGGGCTTACATTAGAAAGTATTGGTTTACGTGGGTACGCGTTTGATAAATTAATGCATCAAATTCAACGACCAAATGGGATGATTATTACGACAGGTCCGACAGGGAGCGGTAAAACAACGACATTATATGCTATCATGCAAATTATTAATAAACCTGGTGTCAAAATTATTACTTTGGAAGATCCAGTTGAATACAAAATGGAAGGTGTTAATCAGAGTCAGGTGGATCATGAAAAAGGGTATGATTTTGCGACAGGTCTTAAGTCTATTTTGCGTCAGGATCCAGATATTGCCATGGTTGGAGAAATTCGTGATTTGGAAACTGCCCAAATTGCGATTCAGACAGCATTGACTGGACATTTATTGCTTTCAACAATTCACACAAATTCTGCGGCAGGTGCAATTCCACGTTTTTTGTCCATGGGGGTCAAACAATTTTTGCTTGCTCCTGCACTGAATGCAATCATTGGACAGCGTCTTGTACGTCGCATTTGTGAGAAATGTAAAAAAGAGGTACAATTGAAACCAGAGGAACAAAAACACGTAGACAAAATTATTGCGTCTATGCCAGAAAAAGAAAATACCAAAGTGGAAAATAAACCTAAACAGTTTTTTATTGGTAATGGTTGTGATGCATGTAACGGACTTGGATACAAAGGACGTGTTGGTATTTATGAAATTATGATTATTAATAATGAAATCAAACATATGATTCTCGCTGGACAAGTATCCGAGTATGATATGGAGGCGTTCGCAGTGAAGCATGGAATGTTGACTATGGTGCAAGACGGTATACTTAAAGTATTGGATGGTATAACTTCGTTATCAGAGGTCTTTAGAGTCATAGAATAAACAATGAGAAGTCTATATTAATTTATTGTGTATGTCTACAAGAAAAAAAGAAACTAGTGAGTGTCTACAAGAAAAAAAGAAACTAGTGAGAGTCAGGAACGACCAGTCAGATTTTATAAAATAGTTGCGCTTTCTTTTTTGTGCATTACAATTATTGTTCTTGGTATAATTGTTTTTTTGTCATCTACTCGCGCAACGATTACCATTACGACAAAAGCGACTCCAGTTCAGGTAAATACAGTTTTATCTGTGAATGATCCACAAGCTACAGTTGGGCTACGTGGAACAATCACAAGTACTGTTGTTATAGATAAACGATCATTTAATCCTACTGGCACAAATACATTAAATGGTACAGCGACTGGTACTGTAACACTGCACGACGATTCATCTCAATCGCAACCACTTGTAGCAACAACACGATTATTGACTACAAACGGTATTTTGTTTCGTTTGAAAAATTATGAAACGGTTCCTGCACATGGTGCAATAAATGTAGAAGTATATGCAGATAAAAAAGGTGCATCTGGAGATATTAGTGCATCACGATTTTCTATACCTGGATTAGATATTCTGCGACAGAAATATGTCTATGCAACTAGTGATAAAGCTATGTCAGGTGGAACGCTGAAGGTTGGTATTGTGAGTCAAGATGATATAACAAAAGCACAAAAAACACTTAAAGAAGATTCTCTTCAAAAGGGTACAAAAAAATTACAAAATATATTTAATGGGCAAGTAGGCGTCTTTACTGTTGGTAGTATTTTATTTTCTTCATCTACAAATGTAGGAAAACAAGTTTCATCTTTTTCTCTTTCCAGTAGTTCAACAGTAGTAGGGGTATTTTATTCACCTGATGATTTATTGCAGCTAATGAAAAAACGATTAAATAATCAAGCACCTAATGGATCACAGACAATTGAAACAAGTAAAATACCACCTGCAGCTAGTATACACAGCTATGATCTTGCTCAGAAACGGGCAATGCTTAATGTATTCTATAGCGGGAATGCAATAATTAATCCAGAGAGTCCAGCTTTGAGCAAGCTTATGTTTTATGGAAAAACAACAGATGAAATTCGTAGATATTTATTGACCTTGAATCATGTATATGCAGTAAATGTTTCACTTTATCCTGTTTGGGTACAGACTATTCCACACGTGCCAGAACATGTGCGAGTGATTGTCAAGCAGGTACAGTAAATTTGACAAGATAGTATTGTTGACGTAAGATATAAGTGTTCTTTTGCAAGAAAGCTAGCCCAGCAGAAAAACTGGTTGAAAGAGAGAGAAGGCCATTTCGACGTTGTCGTGATGAGTGTGAGCCTTCTTCAAACAGTCTGTATGGTACCACTTTTTGAGTAGTGTAAAATTCAACAGAGTTAAATCATCGGGTGGAACCGTCTTCATATAATTGATGACCCCGGTATGGAGCATGTGCTCTGTGCTGGGGTTTTTTTATTAAATAATCAACAAATTTTTATCCTTAATTTAATTTTATGGAACAAGAATATCTTGACCATCTACGTCATTCTACCGCGCACATACTTGCAGCAGCAGTATTAGAATTATATCCTGGTACTAAACTTGGTATTGGTCCTGTGATTGACAATGGATTTTATTATGATTTTCAATTGCCAGATAATGTATCTATTTCAGATGCAGATTTTAAGACGATTGAAAAAATTATGCGGAAAATTATTAATGGAAAGCATCCATTTATTAAAAAAATGGTAAGTACAGAAGAAGCAAGGATATTTGAAAAAGATCAGCCGTTCAAATTAGAACTGATTGATGAATTTAGTACTGATGGGCAGAAACTCACTTTGTATGAATCTGGACCGTTTACAGATCTGTGTCGTGGTGGGCATGCTGACAATACTTCAGAGATTCCGATTGATGGCTTGAAGTTAGATCGTGTTGCTGGAGCGTATTGGCATGGAAGTGAAAAAAATCCAATGCTAACACGCATCTACTGTTTGTTATTTGAAAATAAACAGGCATTAAAAGAGTATCTACAATTAAGAGAAGAGGCAAAGATGCGAGATCATAGAAAGATTGGACAAGAGCAACAACTTTTTTTTATTGATGAAATGGTTGGAAAAGGTCTCGTGATATGGCAGCCTAAAGGAACTATTATTAGAGATGAAATTGAAAAATTTGCTATTGAAAAAGAACATGAATATGGTTATGTGCGTGTTGTGACACCTCACTTGGCAAAAGAAGAATTGTTTCTTACTTCAGGACATTTGCCATACTACAAAGATAGTATGTATCCAGCAATGGAGATGGACGATGGAACATATTATTTGAAAGCCATGAATTGCCCGATGCATCATCGCATCTACGGGCATAATCTCCACAGCTATCGTGAACTTCCACTTCGTTTGGCAGAGTATGGTACGGTGTATCGTAACGAGTTGTCAGGAACATTGGCAGGGCTTCTTCGTGTGCGTGGTTTATCTATGAATGATGCGCATATATATTGTCGCAAAGATCAAATAAAAGATGAATTTAAGCGTGTTATGCAATTGACCATTGAATATTTTCATGTATTTAAATTAAAGGACTATTCATTTCGTTTATCTCTTTGGAGTCCAGAACATTTAGATAAATATGTAAATGAACCAGAAAATTGGGAGTATGCAGAAAGTGTGTTGCGTGATGTTATGACAGATATGGGTGTTCCGTTTGTAGAAGTAAAAGATGAGGCCGCATTTTATGGGCCAAAAGTTGATGTTCAATTCAAATCAATTATTGGACGTGAAGAAACTATGTCAACTATTCAGCTTGATTTTCTAGCTAAACAACGTTTTGGTTTGTCATATACAGATAAGGACGGCAATCAGAATAATGAAGTTTTTGTTATTCATCGTGCACCGTTATCTACACATGAACGTTTTTTGGCATTTTTAATTGAACATTATGCTGGTGCATTTCCGTTATGGCTATCACCAGTGCAAGTGCAGTTTCTTCCAGTCTCTGAAAAACATCTTAATTATGCAAAGGAAATAGCAAGTACTTTTGATACAGCAGGTATCCGTGTAGTAGTTGATGAAGCTGATGAAACGGTTGGTAAGAAAATTCGTAATGCAGCAAAACAAAAAATCCCCTATATTGTCGTGGTAGGGGATAAGGAAATTGGAGGAGAGGATTGGACAATTCGTGTGCGTAGTCAAGAGGACAGGTTAACCATTTCAAAAGATATTTTTCTTGCTCGTGTACAAAAAGAGATTGCTAAACGTCTTTAATGTTTAGTTTTTAAATATCATTCAAATAAATAATATCTTTTTACTAAGAAACATTTCCTGGCATTTTTGGATACCCTTGTTTTGTTATTTGTCCATGATGCATTCGTTGTTTTTCAAATACAGCTGAAAAATCAGCACTTTTTGGTATCCATAAATTCTGTAATTCAAGAAGGGCTTGGTATGTTTGTACTTCTTTTTTTTGTTTAGCAGATGCTTTTCTTTGATTCCACCAAGATAACTGTCCATCAGGTTTCATTTTTATATGTTCAAATCTAAGTTGTTGTTCAATTTCATTCATTTGTCTTTGTATAAGAACCTGAATTTCTCTTTTTTCAAATTTAGTAGGATATACACGTGCTATTTTTTTTATAAGTGCATCATTTTCAGTAATAGGATTTTTTCCATCAGCAGAAGAAAGAGCCAAAAGTGCAGGTTCTGAAGCAATAATTTCCTGTAATGCTGTTTTTACTTCTATTAGAGATTGTGCATCTAATTCAGTATGTTCTCTCTCGTCTTGTAGTGGATGATCTGTTGAATCATTTTTAATTTCAGGTGTTAGACCTATCTCTTTAGTCGTTCTTCCTATTTTAGAGGACTGTATTTCATTTGGATTTGCAACATTTCCGAGCATAGTAGGTGCACCTTGATGAACCTCTTGAGCTTTATGTTTTCTCCATGTATCACGCATGTGTTCTGCACTTACTGTATGTGAAGTTTTTTGTTCAAGTGTATTGATTTCATTTGTATATAGTGAATATAAATCAGCAAATGCTAGAGCTCGTTTTTGTTCTACCACTCTTTTTTTATTTGAATGAAATATATCAGAAATACTGTTTTTCAAACGCCCAAATAATGTTGCTTGTTTAACTTTATTTATTCCACCATAGTCTGCAACAGAAAGCAGGTGATTTGCTTCATGACTTAAATTTGTCTGTGGTGGCCAAGCATCAGTGAATGTAACACCATATTTTTCAAGTTGTTCTTGTAAATTTGAAATATTATCAAATGTTTGATAGATAATTGGTTCTTTTATCATCCATTTTTCTTCTTCTTTAGTAAGAAAAGTATCCGGTACTGCATCATCATCAGGAATTGCAGGAATTTCTTGAATAATTTCTTTTATTTCATCATCTCCAATGATAATAGTTTCTTTTATGGTTTTTAGTCTATCGTTCAATTCTGATAAAAATGATTGTAATAAATTAGTTGTTTCTTTTAGTTTTTTATAAATTCTATTTCGTTCGCTTGGTAGAAGTGCTCCTATTTCTTCTTTATGTACTGTTTCAAAACCATCAAGATAATTAAGTTTCTGATTAATTTGTTTTAAAGAATTTTTTAAATCTATTTCATCTT
>QIHL01000053.1 GCA_003230965.1 Candidatus Magasanikiibacteriota bacterium
ATTAAGTTTATTTTTTATATTTCCCAATCTTTTTTTAAATCAAGAAATGTATCATCTTGTATTGCTTGTTGTATTTGTTTCATTAGGTGAATGAAAAATGTGAGATTGTGCAGAGTCGCGAGACGGTAGGCGAGTAGTTCTCCAGTAACAAATAAATGATGTAGATAAGCACGAGAGTGGTGAGTACAAGTAAAGCACGAGCATGTTTTGTCAATTGCTTGCCAATCTTCACGAAATTTTGCATTGAAGATATTGATTGTATATTTCGTTTTTCTCTCTCCAGAAAGTGGTGAAACATAGAGTGTGCCATTTCTTGCAATGCGACTTGGAGCTACGCAATCAAACATATCAATACCTTGTTCTATAACAGTAAATAAATCCATTGGTACATATCCCACTCCCATTGTGTACTGTGGTTTATCTTTTGGAATAATAGGCATAATCCATTCAAGAATATTTTTTGTTGCCGTCATGTTGTACCCAATTGATTCTCCGCCTATTGCAATACCATCAAATGAAAGAGAAGAAATAAATTTAGCACTTTGTTTGCGTAGGTCTTCGTATCCTGCACCTTGAATAATTCCAAAAAGAAATTGGTGGTAGCCGTAGTAATCTGTATTTTTTTTATGCGTAGCAAGTGAACGTTTTGCCCAATCATGAGTTCGTGAAAGTGCTTTTTTTGTGTACTCCTTTTTTGCACTATCTGGTGTGCATTCATCAAATGCCATAATGATGTCAGCACCAAGTTTATGTTGAATGTCAATGGCAATCTCTGGAGTGAAACGATGTTTTGATCCATCTATGTGTGAATGAAATGTTACACCATCGTCGTCAATTAAAACTAATTTTTCATGACTATAGTTTTTTTGTTTATTTTGTTTTTTTTGTGTACCAAGAGAAAATACTTGAAATCCTCCGCTGTCTGTTAAAATTGGTTTGTCCCAACCCATAAATTTGTGAAGGCCACCAGTTTTTTCAATCAAATCTTCGCCAGGACGTAAGTGTAAATGGTACGTATTTGAGAGAATAATTTGTGCATCAATATTATGTAGATCATTTGTATCAAGCGTTTTTACTGTGGCTTGTGTTCCAACTGGCATAAACATTGGAGTATGGATGTCGCCATGATCAGTATGAATCACGCCAGTTCTGGCGTTGCTATATTTGTCTTTGTGTATTATTTCAAATAGAGTCATAGGATATATATATTATACATGCATTAAATCATGAGTAGTTAGAAAATTCAAATATACGAGATTTTGATATGATGATTTTTTCTGTTATACTTTGAAGACTATGATTGATTTTAAATCTGAACTAAATGAAGAACAATATAATGTTGTCGCCAATGGTGATGGTTATTGTTTAGTATTGGCAGGAGCAGGGAGTGGCAAGACGCGTACTATTACATATCGTGTGGCGTATCTACTTGAAAAAGGTATTGATCCAAAAAATATTTTGCTAGTTACCTTTACGAATAAGGCATCAAAAGAAATGACACAGCGTGTAGAATTTTTGATGGGTGGTATTTCAAAATTGTCATGGTCTGGAACGTTTCACCATATTGCGTATCGTCTGCTCAAACGTCATGCAAAAGAACTTGGGTTCACATCAAAGTTTACTGTGCTTGATAGTGAAGACAGTCGCGATGTATTGAAACTTTGTATGAAACAAGAGGGAATTGATCGTACAGCAAAGAGGTTTCCCTCTGTGAAAGTATTGCAATCGTTGATTAGTTATTCACGCAATGCTGAGTGCACTATTGCGAATGTTCTTGATGAACGCTACAAACAATGGTCTGATTTTGAGGATCAGATTGTATTGATTTGTGAAGTTTACACAAAACGAAAATTTGAAGCAGATACAATGGATTTTGATGATTTGCTTGTCTTGCTTCGTCGGTTGCTGGTGCAGTCGCCGTCTATTCGTACTGCGTATGCAAAACAATTTCGCTACATTTTGGTTGATGAGTATCAAGATACCAATGCAATACAAGCATCAATTGTAAAGTTACTCGCTTCTGTTCACAATAATTTATTGGTCGTGGGGGATGATGCACAGAGTATTTATTCTTTTCGTGCAGCAAATATTCAAAACATTTTGCAATTTGAAAAAGAGTATCATGGTGCAAAGATTTTTAGATTGGAAACAAACTACCGTTCCACACAGGATATTTTGGACGTTGCAAATAATGTCATCGCAAATAATTTTCGTCAGTATGAAAAGGAATTGAAGAGCGTACGTGATCATGCTGGTAAACCAGAAGTCCATGCGTTTGCAGATACGAATGAAGAAGCAACGTATATAGTAGAACAGATTTTAGAATTGAATGAAGAGGGTGTTCCTCTGCACGAAATTGCTGTGCTTTTTCGTGCAGCGTTTCACTCTCAAGCACTGGAAGTTGAATTAGTCAAGAGAAATATTCCGTATGATTATCGTGGTGGTGTTCGTTTTTTTGAACGCAAACATATCAAAGATGTACTTGCATTTTTGCGTGTATTTGCGAATAGTAAAGATGTTATCGCATGGAATCGTATTCTTACAATGCACTCAGGAATTGGTGCAGTAACTGCAAAAAAATTGATTCAAACGATTCAAGATATTGAACAAAATACAGATTTGGCGTCGCTGAGCGTTCACTTGTCCAGCCGTGCGCAATTTGGATGGACAGTTTTTTTGAGTATTTGGGAAAAAATGAACACGTGTGATGGTTCGCCGACAGGGTTGATTAAAGCTGTACTTGATTCAAAATATACAGAATATCTTGAGTTTCAATATGAAGATGCACGTGAGCGATTGCAAGATATTGAACAGCTTATGCTCTTTGCAGAGCAAACAACTGATTTGTCTTTTTTTCTTGCAGAAGCGACTATGCAAGAAAATTATGCTGTAGCATCTGATAAAGAATCTAATAATACGGAAGATAAAATTGTTCTTTCAACAATTCATCAAGCAAAAGGATTAGAATGGGAAGCTGTATTTATTTTGCATCTTACAGCCGGACAATTTCCGCATGAACGATCAGTTGCTGATCCAAACGGATTGGAAGAAGAGCGTCGTTTATTTTATGTCGCAGTAACTCGTGCCAAAAATCATTTGCAATTGACGTATCCATTACTTGCTAGTTACAATACAATGTTATCTGGTCCAAGTTTATTTTTGGAAGAACTTGATCGCGGTCTTGTTGAATCGTATGGTTGGGATAGCACAGAGACGACTGTATTTACTGATCCAAGTGATGACATTGAAGATGTGATTTATGTGTCTAAAGATGATGAATGGAAACAAAATAAGCGAAGTTTTTTGAAGTCTATTGACGAGTTATAAATTAAAAGAAAAAAAGAATTGCTATTTGTGTATTTTAGATTTTTAAGATTTGTATACTCCTGTTTCTATTGACTTTTTTTTTATCATCTCGTATACTGTCGGCAATATATATTTTTTATCTTTATATCTATGCGTTTTGACGGTCTGTACGAAAAAACTCTTGTCCTTATAAAACCAGATGGTGTTCAGCGTGGTTTGATTGGAGAAGTCATGCGTCGTTTAGAGATGAAAGGACTCAAAATAGTTGGCTTGAAAATGAGTGTTCTGGACAAAGACAAATTACGTAAACACTATGCACATGTTGCAGATAAACCATTTTATCCAGAACTAGAGAAATTTATGAAGTCTGGTCCAGTTGTATGTATTTGTGCAGAAGGTAAAGATGCAGTTGCAGCAGTTCGTTTGATTGCTGGCGTTACTGATGCAGGCAAAGCTGATGGCGGTACGATTCGTGGAGATCTTGCGATGGGTATGTGCAACATTGTTCATTGTTCAGATTCTATTGAAAATGCTGAGGCTGAAGTGAAACATTTTTTTGAAACTAATGAAATCTTTGACTACAATAAGACTGAATATTTGCACGTGTACATGTAATACTACTGTGTATAAATAGTTTTTGGATTCAATGAAGGCTGAGTTTGTTTTCATCACAGCACAAGTGGCTGTGATTTTTAGTTTTCTTGAATAATGGCTAAATGTACATTATATAATACGGGACATGCATCTTATTATATAATTAAAAGGAAGTCTACAAAACTTCTTTTATACTGAAACGTCAAATAAAACTCTGTGGTTTTTTCTGTCCTTTTATTTCTATAATTATTCTAATTTTTTTATGTTTGCTACAAATTTAAAAATATGGTATACTATCAGAGTAGTAGAAAGAGAATATATTTTTTATCTAAAATACTTATGTCTAATATTTCAAAAAATTTACGAAAAGCGAGAGAGAAAAAAGGTTTGTCGCAAGAACGATTGGCACGATTGGCAGATGTTGCCAACAATACTATTATAAAAATTGAGGCTGGCAAAAACCAAAACCCAACACTTGACACTTTGCAAAAAATATCTAAAGTATTGGAAATGAGTATCGATGATTTAATAAAATAAAATTATGGCAAATAAAGATACAAGTTTAAATATGAACAAAGAGCAGGAGCGTGCCGAATTACATCGAGCCATTTGGCAAATCGCCAATGACTTGCGCGGGAGTGTAGACGGGTTTAATTTCAAACAATATGTTTTAGGCACACTTTTTTATCGTTTTATTAGTGAAAATATAACAAAATATATTAATGACGAACAGCATAGAGCGGGTGAAAAAGATTTTGATTATACAAAACTTTCTGACAAAGAGGCTGAGCTTGGGCGAGCTGATGTAGTTATAACAAAAGGGTTTTATATTTTACCGAGTGAGCTTTTTGTAAATGTTGTTAAAGACGCAAAAGACGATTCAGATTTAAATGAAACAATTTCAAAAATTTTTAAAAACATTGAAGCTTCAGCAAAAGG
>QIHL01000013.1 GCA_003230965.1 Candidatus Magasanikiibacteriota bacterium
TGTCATTATTTAAAAAAATACAGCTCAAAAAACGAGAAGAAATTGTAGGTACAGTACGACGAAGCGGTTGGACATATTTTTGGTCGTGGGTGTTTGTTTTGCTTTTGCTCGGTGTGCCTGCCTTTTTCTTATTTTGGTTGTTACGTCATGGATGGTGGGGGAAGACATTACTTATTACTCCGCTTGTCCTAAGTTTACTTATTTTTTTACGTACAATTTTTTTCTGGCAACGCAACGTCTGGATTATTACCACACATAGAATTTTTGATAGGGAACAACGAGGACTCTTTGATCAAATTGTTACAGAAGTACCATATGATCAGATTGACGATGTTCACGGTAGAATTAAAGGATTTTGGGGAACATTATTTCATCTCGGTATTGTTACCATCCAAACTGGTAATGGAAAAGTCCACGTAATAATGTATGGAGTGAAACGTCCGATTGAGCTTCAACAACATATTCAACAGTTGAGGGAACGATTTCTTAATTTATCAAGCAAAGTATTTCAAGGCGATATATTGGTTGATATGAAAGACAAAATATATGAACTTGATTTACCAGAACTTATAGTACTTAATAAGGTTGTTTCGCTTAGGATTGAAAAATTGAATAAAGAGGAAACATAATGGTATACTATTGTCCATGTCTAATATTTTGAAGCGAAGTTTTTTTTCATCTAAACTGTTTTTGATTATTCTCATTATTGCGGTTGGTTTAATGTTGTTTAATTATGGTCGTATTTATTATGAACAGTATCAAATTACTAAACAAATTAATTCCTTACAACAGCAAGCAAATAGTTTACAAACCAAAAAGCTTCATCTTCTCAGTTTACTTAAATATGTTAGCAGTTCTAGTTTTGTAGAAGATCAAGCAAGGATTGAATTAAATATGAAAAAAAAAGGAGAACATGTTGCGGTCGTAGCAAACACATCATCCTTTGGTGCTGAACAGACCAATCAAGCAACAATAATTCACACAGTTACCACGACTCAAACAAGTACCTTGCCAAATATAGTGAAGTGGTGGTATTATATATATCATATTACTCATCGTTGATACGTTTTTTATGTCAGACAAAAAACAAAGCGAAAATATAGATCGCTCAGACGATCACCATACGACCGAAGTATCGGACGTACATAAAGATACACCGGTTGCTGCTGTTCCTCCATTGGAAAGTGGCGATAGTGCACAAAAGGTCAAGAAGTCAGCGCAAAGTTTTTCATCAAACGGACGCGGACTAAAAATGATTATCCTTGGTGTGCTGATTGTATTACTCATTGCTGGGGTTGGAGTGTATGAGTATGCAGTTCATGGCGTGCAGACACTCTCCAAAAATCCAACCACAGTTGTGTTGGCAGGATATTTTAATTTGCCGATTGCATCTGTAGACGGTCATCCAATCTCTTACACGGAGTATATGACTGATTTGAATAGTCTCACGAAATTCTATTCTTCCAAACCACCAAATTTTCCTAGTATGACACCAAAACAAATATCAGATCAAGTATTGAGCCGATTATTTGTCAATAGTATTGTTAGTAAGGTGGCAAAAAAGTTAAATGTAACAGTGAAGCAAAGTGAAATTGATAAAGCCAAAGAAACTTTATCAAAATCTTTTCCAACTCCACAAAAAGAGGAACAAAAAATGGAATCAACTTTTGGTTGGACAGTAGATCAATATACTAAAGAGGTTATAGAACCAGTACTTTTGGGACAGGATGTTCAAACCGCTTTCCAAACTGCAGCGATTGCTACATCAAGTCCATATCACCAATACACGTCAGAGGAAGTACACGCACGCCACATTTTGTTCTCCACTACTAGTAGTACTACTGATGCAGTAGTAAAAGCAAAAGCTACATTAGTCATGAAACAAATTAAAAATGGTGCAGATTTTGCTAAGATGGCAAAAAAATATGGTTCTGATTCAACAAAAAATAAAGGTGGTGACTTAGGTTGGTTTGGACGTGGTGCGATGGTACCAAAATTTGGAAATGCTGTTTTTTCAATGAAACCAAATCAGATTCAATTAGTTCATACCGTATTTGGCTATCATATTGTACAGTTACTTGGTACACGAATTGCAGGAGATTTTTCTAGCTTTATGCGTGCACAAATGAAGAGTGCTAACGTGAAATTATATGCTAATGTACACAATCCATTTGTAGCTATACAGACGAGACAAACACCTACATCTACCAGATCAGCAGCAACTTCTACTACTTCTACAACAAAACAAGCATCCACATCTTCTGGAAAATAATTCAATTCCGCCCAAGTTTATACTTGGGCGGGTTTGTGGGTGTCGTATAATGGTTATTACACAGGCTTCCCAAGCCTGATACGACGGTTCGATTCCGTTCACCCGCTCATTTTTTAGTTTGCAATCTATTACCACAAGAATAAAGTTAAAGTTATTATTATAGTGATTCAGAAAGTTTATAAATACGAAGAGCAACAGATTGACATAGCGTCACTATTTGAGGTAGAATAATTTTTGCCTCACGCCACCTTGGCTCAGCTGGCAGAGCAATTCCTTCGTAAGGAAGAGGTCCGGGGTTCGAATCCCCGAGGTGGCTCCAGAAAAATAAAAATCACTGTCAATTTTATGCAGTGATTTTTTATTCACATATAGCTTAGATGGCTACTGCTTCTTTTTTATGCTATACTGTTTTTATATGATTCATTTTCAAGGTGTTAGTAAAAAGTATGGACATGATAGTACTGCCTTGCATGATGTTACTCTTGATATTGCTCATGGAGAGTTTGTTTCAGTGGTTGGACAAAGTGGTAGTGGAAAGACAACGTTGGTGCGGTTGCTTATAGCAGAAGAACGTCCGAGCTGTGGTAATATTGAAGTAGGAGATTGGAATATTACCAAAATTTCACGTCATGATGTACCATTTTTGCGTCGTCAGATTGGTGTTATTTTCCAAGATTTTAAGTTACTACCAAAAAAGACTGTATTGGAGAATGTAGCCTTTGCTATGCAGGTCGCTGGAGAAACACGTTCCCGTATTCGTGAAGTAGTACCTCGTGTGTTGGATATAGTTGGTCTAAAACAAAAAAGTGAACGTTATCCGTATCAACTTTCAGGCGGAGAACAACAGCGTGTAGTGATTGCTCGTTCTTTGGTACACAGGCCAAAGATTTTAGTTGCAGATGAACCAACTGGAAATCTTGATACAATTAACACACAAGATATTATGGAGATTTTGAAAAAAATTAATCAATTTGGTACGACTGTATTGCTCGTTACGCATAATCGCGATATTGTGAATCAAATGAAAAGACGTGTTATTATGCTCTGTGAAGGAGAAGTAGTCTCTGACGAAGCACGAGGAAAATATCGTTTGTAATTTTTTTTAACTATGTTGGTATTTTTTCGTGTTATTAAATTTGCATGGCAAGACATGTGGAGAAATATGAGTTTGTCTATAATGACACTATTGATTTTGATTTTAATGCTTTTGTCAGTAAATACACTATTTGTTATTCGTGTGCTCACTAATACTGCGACAACAATGGTAAAACAACAAATTGATGTGAGTATTTTTTTTAATAGTACTTCTACACCAAGCCAGATTTCTTCTGTCGTTCATTATGTAAATTCTTTTCAGGAAGTCGCAACTAGTACGTTTATGGATAAGGGGCAGGTGTTAGCGAAATTCCGTCAGCATTATAAAAATAATAAAGATATTATTTCTTCTTTAGATCAACTTGGAACAAATCCTCTTGGTGCAACATTAATTGTTCAAACAAAAGATCCAGCTGATTATCAAAAAATTATTACCGCACTCAATGCACCAGAATACAAAAATATTGTAGAAGCTAAAACGTTTGGTGATACAGAACAGGCGATTAAAAAGATTGATTCTATAACGACACAGGTAGAACATTTTAGTTTTGCACTGACCATATTTTTTGGAATTATCGCTTTCCTTATTATTTTTAATGCTATCCGAATTGCTATTTATACTCAGCGTGTAGAGATTAGTATCAAAAAATTGGTTGGTGCAACAAATTGGTTTGTCCGTGGTCCATATTTAGTTGAATCTTTTATTTTTAGTGTTTTCAGTGTAGCTATTGCGTATGGTTTAGTATTAGTTATTTCTCATTTTTTGGATATTTATATTACTGCAACATTTGGACAGTCAGCCTTCTTGACAAGTTACTTCCAATCAAATATACTATGGCTTGTCGGAATCCAATTTTTGGTAGTGCTTGTTCTTACTATGTTTTCTAGTTTGCTAGCTATTCGGCGTCATTTAAAGGTATAGGTTTTTTTGTAGGATGAAGAATTAATAAAAATTATTCGTCGGTAGCTCAGCGGTAGAGCAGTTGGCTGTTAACCAATTGGTCGCCGGTTCGAATCCGGCCCGACGAGCTATTATTCGGGGATCGTCTAATGGTAGGACACCAGGTTTTGGTCCTGGGTATCGGGGTTCGAATCCCTGTCCCCGAGCAAAAAAATAAATCCGATTTTAATCGGATTTATTTTTGGTTTGTATTCTAAACGAAATCTGAACTTTTTTCAGGGAAAATCCAGAATAATGATGATGTGCGTTTCCGCTCGTCTTCGCTCCGCTACGGCGACAAAAAACAGAAAGTTTTTCAATCCATTTTTTTAATTTTTTGTTGCCTCCATTTTTTCTTCTTTGGCTTCGCCATTTTTTTCGGCAGGTTTTGAAGGTATATTTTGCAAAGCAAAATATACCTTTTGGAGAGGAGTCGTCTTTACCCCACTTTCCCGTGCGTACACAGTAGGCATGCTCCCTAATTTTGTTTGACTAAACAGTAAATAATTCATATACTAAATATAGATAATAA
>QIHL01000031.1 GCA_003230965.1 Candidatus Magasanikiibacteriota bacterium
AATTTTAAGTACTGCAGTTTATGCAAGTGCTCAGCCAATCAACGTTCCATTTTTGCCACAAGTTCCGCCTGGATCATGGGGAAATTTGACAAAGAATTGTGGTTCTGCTTCTTCAGACATGATTTTTTCGTATCTGGAGAATAAGACTCCGAAATCTAATGATATCAAAAAGATTGATGATTGGTTGCACGAGACATACGGAAATTCTATAAATAACTACAACGGAAGTGACACAACACCGCAAGAATTAAAAAATTTGGCAGAGAAGTATAAAAAATTTGAAGCATCTTCTTTTGGTCATGGGAATTTTGCGTGGTTAAAAAATGAGATAAAAAATGGTTATCCAGTTGTGGTTTTAGTAAATGTAAATATGCATTCTTGGCAAGCTCCACATTATATGGTAGTAATTGGAATCACAAATTCAGAGATAATTATGAATGACCCAGGAAAGACGTTTGGAGCACGACGGCATTTCGCTTTAGATAATTTTAAGAAGGTCTGGGCAACCCAAAACAATTCATACGTCGTTATTCGTCACAAATCAAAATCAATATCTCAACCAAAACCAAAACTACAACCAAAACTACAATCCCAATCTGTTTTTTCATATAAACCTCAATTCCAACACATGCAATCTTTTTTACAGCAATTTTTCTTTTTTGTTTCAAAGATTTTACATCTACAAATACAAACAGTTTTTCCAACATCAGCTTCACCAAAACAACATCTAAATTCTGCGACATTTCAGTATAATAATACTAAAGTTATAGCAGTTAAAAATACAACTACTACACAAAAAATACAAAAGCAAAAAATTCAAACAACGTATACTGCATCTGTGTATAGCGGTCAAACAATTCATGCAACGCCAGATACTGGTTTTGCGCGTGTAGTGATTCAGGCGAAAAATACAGGGACAGCTACATGGCGACGCAGTATGTTTTCTGTAAATGTTGTCGGTGGACAAAGGAAAAATGCACAATTTTATGATCAGTCTTGGTTGACTGCACTGCGTCCTACACTTCTTGATCAACTCTCAGTTGCGCCAGGTCAAAATGGAACATTTACATTCACAATACGCATTCCGACAACGCCAAGAAAATATGTACTCCGTTTGTGGATGGTTCACCAAAACGGAAATAATTTTATAAGTCTGAATGCACAACCCGTAGTCATTCCAATCTATGTTCGGCACAAACGACTACCGTATTCAATACCAAAAACTACACAGCAGACGCAATCATCATTTCAGATGCCCTCTTTGAATGATTTATTACGTAAAATGGAACAACAGGAAAATCGTCATGTCGTGCCACCAGTCACGCAGACGGTTCAGCCAGTACAGCAAAAGATACACACTACCAAAAATAAATTGAATAGAACACATTCGTTTGTCTTTAATGGAAGTGACGTGAATACACCTGCACCAAAACAAAAAAGTACTCCAGTAGATACACATAATATTGTGAATACATCAACAACTGTGAGTGCACCAATTATGTTTTTGCTCATTCCATCAACAACGCCATTTACTACTGCCAGTTCATTAATTATTTTTACTGGCAGATTCAATACAAGTACAGCACATATTTTAGTTTCTGGTACGACGTCAACCGTTTTGATGAATACAAGTACACAAACATGGTCAGTAACGACGACACTTTTTGATACAACAAATACATTTTATTTTCACGCATGGGATACTGGATTTACCACATCAAGTGTCACCACGACGGTTACTGTTTTGTACCAACCGCAGATACCACTTCCTGCTCCGATAATTACCATGCCAACAGTGTCTTCAACATACACAACCACCACAGCGTCACTTCTTTTGAGTGGAGAAAGAAGTAAAGATATGACGAGTGTTTTTCTCTCTTTTGCAAGTTCAACTGTAACAACAACTATTGCTACAGGCACATGGAAATATACGTTGTCAAATATGGCAACTGGGACATACAGTATCTCTGTCTGGGGCACAAGCGCTAATGGACAAACATCACCCAGTACAACGATTACATTGAGTATTACTCCAAAATCAACAGAACCAACATTTGAACCATCAGTGTATGCAGGCGATGTTGTTTTTTCCGAAATTGGATGGATGGGTACAAGGGCGAGCAGTAATGATGAGTGGATGGAACTTTATAATACCACTGTTGATAGGTTTGTCCCAGATAGTGGCTGGACTGTGGTATGGGGAAAATACAATCCACAAAATAAGACATTTGCGCACACAGTGATTTTGGATGATCCACTCAAGTACTTTTTTTATGATCTTCAATTTCAAGAAGGTACAAATCATTTTGTATATACATCACCAAAAAACTTTACATCAATCCTATTTTTTCAAACCACGACAGTTGGATTTTTACCGCAATCATTTCTGTTTTTGGAACGAACTGACGAAACAACTATGCAACCAATCTCTGGTCAACTATATACTGGTGCACTGAAAAATAGTGGTGAACATTTGCGTTTGCTTGATAGACAAGGGAAACTTGTTGACGAAGTAAATGCGTCTGGTGGTTGGTTTGCAGGAAATAAACATACGCATGAAGCAATGGAAAGAATACTTGATGCAACAGACGGCAATGCATCAAGCAGTTGGTATACATTTACACAGTGTCAAAGTGATTTTTCTGAGTTTGTAAGTTCGTCTGTTCGTATCCCAAAAGATGCAGATGGAAATCCTATTTTGGGTGAAATACAATGTCAATTTGGTTCGCCACTTCAATTTATGCTTTGATGCATATTGCAGTTTGATGTCTAGTTCGTTATACTCAGTATATTATGAATCGCCAAGATCTTCACAAACCAAGTAAGTTAAAAGAAATTTGTGCTACACATGGATTGTCTCCAAGCAAACAATATGGACAGCATTATTTAATTTCTGATGCTCCAGTTAAAAAAATGATTGTTGTGGCAGACGTAAAGAAAGAGGATACAATTGTAGAGATTGGACCTGGTCTGGGTATACTCACAACTGCGCTGGCACAGACTGGTGCAAATATTATAGCGTTTGAAATTGAACAGAAATTAAAATCGTATTGGGGCGGTATGAAAAAAGAATTACCAAATGTTGAATTTATTTGGGGGAATGTAATGTATCAGTTTCAAAAGAGAATTGAGTCGGTCACACAACCATATAAAGTCGTAGCAAATTTGCCGTATCAAATTACATCACAAGTTTTGCGCCTATTGCTTGAGTCCACACATCCGCCACTCCAGATTGTTGTCATGGTTCAAAGAGAAGTTGCTGATCGTATGTGTGCAAAAGCAGGTAATATGAATTTGCTTGGTTTGTCTGTACAATATTATGGCAAACCACACATTGTTGCAAAGGTCGCGCGAGGATCATTTTGGCCTGTGCCGGGTGTGGATTCTTCTGTTGTCAGTATTCAAGATATCGTCCAAGTAGGTCAGCGAAATAAACAAGAAGCTGATCTATTATTTTTTCTTGCAAAAAAAGCTTTTCAAAATAAACGCAAACAACTATGGCGTGCACTTGTTGATGCATATTGTTTGACTGCAAATCAAGCAAAGAAATTTTTGATTGAGGTTGCGGAGAATGATCGTATACGTCCGCAAGATCTTTCAAGCAATCAATGGATTGATCTCGTTCGTGCATTTTAGTCTGCATAATATAATTAAATGAATTGATTGGAAATTGTGTTTAGTGGATAACTGATTGTGATTTTTTGTTTAATTTGGTATAATGAATATATTATTTGTTTATGGTAAAAGGAACACAACAGACAGGAATGAATTCCGGACAGAAAACAGGTATAGTTTTTCTGGTTCTTTTGACCTGTTTAGTAGTTTTATTTTCTGTGGTAAAAATTTATAATATTGTATACGGACCATTCCGTGCGCAGATTGCAGTCGCTGGTGCCTCAGCAAATATTATGAACCAAAAAGAATTACTCAGACATATGGATACTGATCATGACGGATTGAGTAACTATGATGAAATATATGTGTATCACACCAATCCGTATTTGGCAGATACAGATTCTGATGGGATTCCTGACAAGGTAGAAATAGAACAAGGAACAAATCCATTATGTCCGCAAGGTCGTACCTGTAATGGTGATGCTATTGCGAATATCGTTGCGACAGCATCATCTTCCATAAATGGAGTTACATCATCTATGAGTGGCATATCGGTTGTGTCGCCAACAACCATCTTGAGTAAAGCAACAGATAATTCAAAAGTTTTGGGTTTGGATGCACTTGTAAATAATCCACAACAATTGCGTAAATTATTGCTCAGTACTGGCAAAATTTCATCAAGTACCTTGAGTAAAGTTAGTGACATAGAACTTGTGACGTTTGCAAAACAACAACTTGCCTCTCAGCAGTCATCATCTACAGGTCAATAATGATAGTTGTCTATGAAAATGAGCAAGTTTCGTAAGCAAAAGCATTCATTGCGAAAAACTCGTATTGCACTATCAATTTTTGTATCTATACAGTTGGTATTTTTTGTGGTTCTACCGTTTGCAGCAAATGCACAACTTGCCACAGTTACGACTGCAGATGTTCCGCGTACAACTATGGACATAATCAAAGAAGTTGGGATTCAAATCTATCATGCAGTTGCCAGTTCCGCCATTACGATGATATCTCAGATAGCCAAAAAATCAGCCAGTCAAACTGGTAAGTTTTTAGGTGGTGGTGCCAAAGGAAGAAGCCCTATGATTTTTACTCACAGTGTTGGTGATTATTTGAAAAAAGCTGGAGAAAATGCTGCTGGTGCATCTATTGCAGCATTTGGGAATATGCCACTT
>QIHL01000067.1 GCA_003230965.1 Candidatus Magasanikiibacteriota bacterium
CAAGCAGCACGGCTTCATCCTATTGATGCTCTTCGGTATGAATAATTTTCAATATATTGAAGTATATAAAAAGGATAAAAAATATATTAAATAAAGAAATATTGTGAAAAAAAGATTTTTTACACCAATTTATTTGGCACTAAGTATGCTTAAAAAAAGCAAACTGCGATCTGGTTTGACTGTTTTTGGTATTATGATAGGCATTGCAATGGTGATTATAGTCATGTCTGCAGGACAGGGAGTAAAAGGATTGATTCTTGATCAGGTTTCATCCTTTGGAAATAATTGGATTGATATTGAGCCAAAAATTCCACAAGCAAAAAATTCATTTGCTAGTGTACAAGGAAGGGTTGCTGGCGTGAGCATTACAACAATGACGTTAGGTGACGCAAAGGATATAAAAACTCTTCCTGACGTAACTAGTGTATACGGTGCACTTACTTCTCAGGCAGTAATTTCTTATCAAAATCAAAAAATGCGTCCAATTATATATGGTGTGAGTCCATCATATATAGATATTGATCGTAGCACAATTGAGCTTGGACATTTTTTTGATGTTGATCAAGATAATAGATTATCTCAAGTGGCAGTACTTGGATCAGAAGTACGTGACAATTTATTTGGTAATAAAAATCCAATTGGGAAACGAATACATATAAATGGACATCCGTATGAGGTGATTGGAGTAATGGCATCTGTTGGATCTAGTGGTTTTTTTAATAAAAATGACATGATCTATATTCCCATTCAGACTGTTCAGCACAAGATTATGGGTATTCATCATATCTTGGCAATAATTGCTCAAATTAAACCAAAAGCAAATGCAAATATAGTCGCACAAGAAATTACACTTCTCATGCGTTCTCGTCATAAAATTACTGATTCTTCAAAAGATGATTTTTCAGTTACAACTATGAATGAAGCATTAACTCAAATCAATATCATTATTGGTGGCATTACATGGCTTTTGATTGCACTGGCTGGAATATCACTTTTAGTCGGCGGAGTTGGAATTATGAATGTTATGTATGTTTCTGTTGCAGAACGTACATTTGAAATTGGATTGCGTAAAGCAGTTGGTGCAAGTGAAGGCGATATTCTTTGGCAATTTTTGGTTGAATCGGTTATAATGACATTTATTGGTGGAGTTATTGGTATTTTGATTGGCGTTAGTATTTCATATTTAATTTTTATAATTGTGAACTTGCAGGGATTAGTTTGGTTGTTTGCTATTCCTATTTCTTCTATTATTTTAAGTACGTTGTTTTCTCTCGTTGTTGGTCTTATTTTTGGTGTTTATCCAGCACGAAAAGCAGCAGAATTAGATCCAATTGTCGCGATTAAACAAGAATAAAAATATTATATTATTTATATGTATGCATTAGATATTTCTCATTTTACTAAACGCTATGGCAAAGAGATTGCAGTAGATGATATTTCTTTTTCAGTTAAACCTGGAGAATTTTTTGGTTTTTTAGGACCAAATGGAGCAGGAAAAACAACAACCATTAATTGTATCACTGGTATTAGTACAGTTTCTCAAGGAACTATAAAAGTGTTTGATATTGATGTTACTCGTAATTATAGAGATGCACGTAAGCGAATTGGTTTGTCAGCACAAGAGTTTAATGTTGATATTTGGGCGACAACATATAAAATTTTATGGTATGTTGCTGGATATTTTGGCATGCCAAAAAAACAACGTAATGCACGAATTGAAGAGATGTTACATATTTTTGAATTGACTGAATATAGGAATAAATCATTTCGTGAATTATCTGGTGGATTAAAACGTCGGGTGATGCTTGCACGTGCGATGATTCATAATCCAGATTTATTTATACTTGACGAACCAACTGCTGGTGTAGATATTGAACTTCGTCATGAACTCTGGCATTATTTGAAACTTTTGAACAAACAAGGCAAAACAATTATTCTTACTTCTCACTATTTAGAAGAAGTTGAACAGTTGTGCAATCGTATAGCTTTTATTTCAAAAGGAAAGATTGTTGCCATAGGGGACAAGAGCGAATTTATGAGTAATGGACAAACACTTGAACAAAAGTATCTTGAGATAACCAAAAAAAAGATATGAATGCTATTGGTCTTTCAACATTTATCCGTCGTGAAATAGAACGTTTTTTGCGAACTTACATCCAGTCTATTCTGAGTCCATGGGTGAGTGCAATTTTGTATATTGTTGTATTTGGGTTTATTGTTGGCAGTAGAATAAGTTTAATTGACGGTGTGAAGTATATTGATTTTGTACTGCCAGGTATTGTCATGTTAAATTTGATTACCGCGTCATTTTCACAAACATCATTTTCATTATATTTTCAACGCTTTGCACGACATATAGAGGAAGTATTAATTGCACCGTTTTCTTTTTTTGAAATGATTTTTGGGTATGTCGTTGGTGGTGTTGCACGTGGGCTAGTTGTTGGAATTGGTGTGTATGTCATTGCTTTATTTTTTACAACAGCGACTATCGTGCATTTCGGTCTTTTTTTATTTTATGCAGTTTCCGTATCGATTATTTTTTCTTTGTTAGGTTTACTCGTGGGACTTTGGGCTGATAATTTTGAACAACTTTCAATTTTGAATACGTTTATAATTATGCCACTTACATTTTTGGGTGGTGTATTTAATTCTGTAAAAATGTTGCCAGCAAAAGCACAATTTTTTGTTCGTCTTAATCCGTTTTTTTATTTTGTTGATGGGCTTCGCTATTCTATGATTGGTATTCAAGAAGCAAATCAATGGATTGGGTTTATAATTATTTTTGGTTTGATTTTTGGTTTTGGTGGATTAGTGTGGTATTTATTCAAAATAGGATGGAGATTGAGGACATAAGATAAAAAATTTGTTATACTATATGTAGTTATAGTATTTTGTATGCTTTCACTTGATTTCAAAAATGTTTTTCGTGTGGATACTACGCATGGTTTTTCTATGGATGATTTTTTGATACAAGCAAAAAAAATACCAAAATTTTTAGAAAATATCCGCACACGAGATCAGGGGTTTTATTCTGTCATTGATGATGATGTGCTTGTTGCATCAATTGTGAAATTTGCCAAATTAAAAAAAGGAAAATATGATGATATTGTGGTATGTGGTATTGGTGGATCAGCTCTTGGAGCAACCTGTTTGAAACAAAGTTTGACGCATCTGTTTGGATTTCAAAAACAGAAACAGCCAAGACTTTATGTTTTACCAAACATTGATCCAACACTCATTCGAGAAGTTGTTGATGTGATTGATTTGCCTCGTACATTATTTTTGATTATCAGTAAATCAGGAACAACGCCAGAGATTATTAGTCAGTATTTTTATTTTCGTTCGCTTATAGACAAAAAGAAATTACGTTTAGCGGATCATTTTGTATTTGTTACTAATCCAAACAAAGGTCTACTTTGCAAAGAGGCAGATCGTATTGGTATACAGATATTTTCTATTCCAGATACTGTTGGTGGACGTTTTTCTGTGTTGACATCGGTTGGTCTTCTTCCGTCAGCATTGATTGGAATTGATATTTCAAAGTTGCTCAAAGGTGCGCGTGCAATGCGTGATAGATTTTTTTCTGTGTCATTCAAAAAAAATCTTCCATTTCAAATTGCTACCTCACAATTTTTGTTATATCAAAAAGGGAATCGTAGCACGGTCTTGATGCCGTATGCCCAAAAGTTAATTGGATTTACTAATTGGTACAGACAACTTCTTGCAGAGAGTACTGGCAAAGCCATGAATGAAAAAGGTGAAATTGTGAATGTGGGTCTAACGCCAATCAATGCACTTGGTGTGACAGATCAGCATTCTCAAACACAGCTGTACAATGAAGGTCCAAATGATAAATTTATTTTGTTTCTTACAGTTGACGACTTGGGCAAAGATATCCCTATTCCAGTACGCTATGCAAAAAATAATAGTGTTGCATTTTTGCGTCATACGTCTTTTAAAGAATTACTGGATATTGAACAACACGCAACTGCACATGCGTACACAAAAAATAATCGTCCAAATATGACGATTAGTATTTCTAAGATTGATGAAGAACATCTTGGACAGTTATTCTTTTTGTTTGAGGGAGCTACAGCATTTCTGGGTGAATATTTTGGGATTGATGTGTTTAATCAGCCTGGTGTAGAGCTGTCAAAAAAGTTGACAAAGCAGATGCTTTTGAAGAAACGGTAATATATTATTTATTAAAATTTTTTAATTTATGCATTACATTATTGAAATACTCATTGTCGCATTTGGTACAATTTTGATTATCAAAACGGAATGGTTTATTCAAAATTTTGGTACAAGTAGATGGGCAGAGGAACATTTTGGATATGATGGCGGTACGCGTATATTGTATAAAGTAAGTGGTCTGATTATGATTTTTCTTTCGTTTATGGGTATGACTG
>QIHL01000005.1 GCA_003230965.1 Candidatus Magasanikiibacteriota bacterium
TGAAATGCAATCTTTTTATATTCGTGAGTCTGCAAGGCTTAAAACTTCGGACGAATGGTTGTCCATTGGTTTTGTAAGACATTTATTTGTTCACACACCTGGGTATTTAGAAAAATATACAACAGTACACAAGGCCACAGGATTCAAATTGAAATCAATCATTGGAACATTTACTAAGGACAATATAGAGCTTATTAAACGCTTAAATACAACACTACCTGGCCTTTTTGATGTAAGAGTGAACCCTGATATACCATTTAATTCTATAGAAGTTAACATTTTACCAGATAAGGTAGTTATTTGTATTTTTGTTGAGCCATACACAGTAATTGAGATAAAAAATAAAAAGTTTGTTGATGCGTATCGGATCTATTTTTTTACAGCATGGAATCAAGATGTGAAGACATTTCACGGTAAAGAAGGTATACAATTATTTTTGGATGAACTTCTCCATGTTTCTGATGTATATTGGATAGGTAGTGGCACTGAAGTTCAGGTACATTATCCAGATCTTTGGAATGATTATAAAAAAAAACAATTGGAAAATAAAGTACATTGGCATGATATTTCTGTCCATAATAAAGATATAGCCACGATAACTACAGAAAGTATTTTGGATGATTCGCTATATGAGCATCATTATGTACCAAAAACACTAGTCAGTCCGAATATAATTTGCATTTATGGTAAGAAGGTCGCTGATGTAGTGTGGAAAGAAGGGATTGTAACAATCATGGAAAATGAAGAGGTTGCAAAAAAGTATAAAAAATATTTTGATTATATTTTGGCACAACAAACAGTAATTTATACTGGATGGGAAGAGTTGCACCAGTTATTTTTTGATACTATTTTGCCTACAATGAAATCAGGTATGGTTGAATATGTTATTGCCTCTGGATGTAATATATTAGATGACAAAAAGAATAATAAAGAGTTTATACAATTTTTACTTAATTACAATACACAATTGGCAAAAAGCAGATTTGAAAAACGTATTATAATGTGTGAAACTGGCAAAAAGCAATTACAAGATGAAATGAATGTAAATAGTGATACTCGAGATTATACTAATATAAGATTTATTTCGGATGAACATATATCACCTTTGGAAACACATATTTTTCCGAATCATGTTGTATTGATTGCTTGGACTAGTGTACCAACAGCAATTGTTTACACAAAGTTGGATATTAGAAAAAGATTTTTAAAACAATTTGAATTTCTTTGGATTATTGGAAAAGAATAATAAATACTTGAAAAGAGAGACCAGATACGCTATAATTGTTTCACGTGAAACGGTTCTGTAGTTCAATGGATAGAACAAGGCACTCCTAACGCCTAGATCCAGGTTCGATTCCTGGTAGAACCACAAAATTAAAGAATTGAGAAAAAGATAGTATGAAAGTATACACTAGTGTATACAAATAGCTCTTTTAGAGCTATTTTTGTTTCACATGAAACAAAAAAATTTGTTGTCACAAATAAAAAATCAGGCTTTGAGATATTCATTCATAAGAAACTAGCGTATCGTTAACTTGCACTCTCTGTCAATAGTATTGCATTAGATTTTGGAATTAAATTTATGTGTAATTATTTACTTTATAATAAATGAATATAGAAGTTCAGAAAATTGTTTCACGTGAAACAATAAAATATGTGGATAAGCTGTGTGTTGTGTGCATAAGTTGCATCAAAATGATCATTATTTATTAAATACACTTTTAAAGATTTATTGTATGCTTTGCTTTATTGGTATTGTTAAGAGTAAAAAATGTGTCGTACAATAAAATAAATTGAAGTATAGATATTTAAACTAGTAAAATAGAATGTATATATAACAATAATTGTAATTTGTATACATATTTTGACAAACAGTTATTTCCTTGGTATAGTTTCTTCGTTTTATGGGCCTATAGCTCAGTTGGCTAGAGCGCCTGCATGGCATGCAGGAAGTCAGGAGTTCAAATCTCCTTGGGTCCACAAATAAACATACAGATTCAATGGGGATATTTATTCTTTCCACATGTTATACAGGTATACAAGAATAGGGCTTGATTTTTTATTCACTTTGTGCTATTGTATACCAAGCACCATTTAGGTGTTGTTTATTCTTTAATCTACATCATATGATGGAAGATCAAGCACAACAGGGAGAC
This sequence comes from Candidatus Magasanikiibacteriota bacterium, assembly GCA_003230965.1. GTDB lineage: Bacteria > Patescibacteriota > Patescibacteriia > Magasanikbacterales > UBA922 > SZUA-124. Next base: position 2,157 of record QIHL01000005.1, read on the forward strand.
GACCAACAGGCAACTCCTGCACAGGCACCTGCAACTCCTGCAGAGCCAACAGAAGAGCCTTCGTCTCCAGCAACAGAAGGTGAAGAATCTACAAGCTAGTATTATCTGGCAATATGAGAGAAAGGCAGAGCTTGCTCTGCCTTTCTTAATTATATTTTTATGCTTTCTTTAGGAATTGTTGGTTTGCCAAATGTTGGAAAGTCTACGTTATTTAATGCGTTGACAAAAAGTAGACAAGCCAATGTACAAAATTATCCGTTTTGTACCATTGAATCAAATGTTGGTGTTGTTGAAGTTCCAGATGATCGACTGAGTAAACTTTCAGCTATTTCAAAATCAAAAAAAATTATTCCTACTGCAATTGAGTTTGTTGATATTGCAGGATTGGTGAAAGGTGCTAGTGAAGGCGAAGGATTAGGAAATAAATTTTTATCTCACATTAGAGAAGTTGATGCGATTGTTCAAGTTGTTCGCGCATTTAAAAATAACGATATTATACACGTACATAATAGAATTAATCCAAAAGACGACGCAGACATTATTAACTTAGAATTAGTGCTTGCAGATTTGCAATCAGTCTCTGCACGTTTAGAAAAAACAAAAAAACAAGCAAAAGGTATCAATGCAAAGGCATTTATATTAGAATTAACATTACTTGAAAAGTTGTTTTCGCATTTACAATCTGGAAAATCTGTGCGTTCGTTAGAGTATACAGAAGAAGAATTGCAAATTTTGAAAGAACTTCATCTGCTCACCATGAAACCAATGATGTATGTTGTGAATATTGATGACAGTGCTGGTGAAGAACCTGTTGTTGACGACAATGCCGTACATTTATATGTAAGTGCACAGATGGAATCAGAGATTGCGACATTGTCAGATAAGGATGCAAAAGAATTTATGATTGAATTGGGCATGAATAGGTCAGGACTTGATAAAATTATTACTGCTGGATATGAATTGCTTGATCTCATTACATATTTTACATCAGGTGAACCAGAGACTCGTGCCTGGACTGTTAAGCGTGGTACAACAGGACCGAATGCTGCTGGTGTAATTCATACTGATTTCATTAAAGGGTACATAAAAGCGGACGTTGCTAATTGGAAAGATTTTGTTGAATTTAATGGCTGGAATGGTATGAAAGAAAAGGGTAAGATGCAATTAGTTGGCAAAGATTATGTTGTACAGAACGGCGATGTGTGTTATTTTCATGTTGCAACATAGTTTTTCTAAAAAATAAAAATACTGATTAATATTCGGTATTTTTTTATACTTTATATTTGTTAATTCTTCAAGATTTTGTTGTCAATACAAGAATCAAAAAGTCTAAAGAAAAAATAGTGTTTGTATACACTACTCTATACAAAATGTTTTTGACAAAAGGCATTTTTTGTGTTATTATATAGATATTATCTTGTTATTTTTTCTTAATAAAATTAGTTAGATTCTAGGTTTGAAGTAATTTATTAAATTCGTATAACATATAAGAAAAGGTTGATATCATACATTCAATTCGTATAGAAATGAGTTGTGTGAAATAATGAAAATTTTTATAATGTATTTGGGGCTACTTTTTCCACAATTTACTAATTAACTAACTAATTCACATGAGCACAAACACTATGGAAAACATTATCAAAGAGGGATTAACACTAATCGGTGTACAAAAAAATGGAGAAATTTTTGGTCTTTCTCAAGAATAGTGTTCTGGAATTTTACATTTATTCGGACGTTCAGGTCAGGGCAAATCCGTTACGCTTGAAAATATTGTCATTTCAGATATACACAATGGTCGAGGTGATATGTTTATCGACCCCTATGGCGATCTTATCAAAGATATTCAAGATTATATTCCGGCAGATAAAGCTAATAAAGTTGCAGTCTTTGAAGCGCAGGCCGGAACCATTGATGAAAACATTATTCCTTACCCAAAAAAGTAGCCACAAATAATTTTTAATAGATAAATTTTTTATTACATCGTACAACACAGAATATGTGATTCCGTTCGTCATCGTACCTCCTCCTCACTGCATCCTTATTTGCCCGTGGTAAGCTCCCGCTGGTCGCAAATTTTACCGCGGGCAAACATCACATATTCTGGAACGTTGTACAAAATGTCGCTCTGCTTATTGTACGACATATTTCTTTATAAATTTTAACCAAATAATACTATGGACACATTTACAATAATCGGATTAGCTGCTGCGACTTGTACAACAATATCATTTTTACCACAAGCCAT
>QIHL01000038.1 GCA_003230965.1 Candidatus Magasanikiibacteriota bacterium
TTGTATAGAATTTTTATTTAAGAGAATTATTTTATATACAATAGTAGATTTTATAGAAATAAATAAGTTTTTTTTTAAAAAATAATTATTTGTATTAGTATTATTAAATCAAAATGGTTTTGGATTATTTTAGTTATTGTTCTTGGTGGCAGTGGTTTATTTGTGTACAATAAAATTAATGTAAAACCACCTGATTTTACAAGTGCCACGGTTGAACGTGTTAATTTAAAACAAACTGTGAGTGAAACTGGACAGATTACAGCAGATTTGACAGTGAATGAGGGATGGCAAACATCTGGTCGTGTGGTTAAATTGGATAAGGCAGTTGGAGATACAGTAAAAACTGGAGACGTGATTGCCGAGCTTGATAGCAACCAACAACGAGCAATGCTCAATCAAGCCATATCATCTTATAATTCAGTGAAAGCACAGCTTAATCTGAGACTCGCAGGTCCAAGTGTCCAAGATAGAGCAAAGGCACAAGCAGCAATTGCACAATCTCAGGCTTCTGTAAGACAATATAAAGCTAATGTAGAAAAAGTAAAGACTACTGATCAGACTGCGATTGATACTGCACAAAAAGCATTGGATACTGCACAAAATAATTTGCAACTTACCAAAGGTGGTGAAAAAAGCCAGATTGTGACGAATGCGTATGAAGATTTGCAGAATTCACTGCAAAGTGCAGTTACGACATTATCTAGCGCGCTTACTGCTTCTGATAATATCTTGGGCATTGACAATATTTTTGCAAATGACAGTTTTCAATCATCACTAATTACAGCTGATAATGGACTAATGAATACAGCAAAGAATACTTATCTGATTGCAAAACAAAAGAAGGTATCAGCAGAGCAAGCAGTCACGACACTCAACAGCGCAAGCAGTCACAGTGATCTGGATATGGCAGCAAAGACTGTGAAAGACGCACTCACAACTATGCAATCGCATCTGCAAGATGTTCGGTCAATGCTTGATACTGTTATTCCTGTTGGTGGTCTCTCGCAAGGAAAACTAGATATACTAAAGAGTAGTATTGATGCGGCGCGTGCAAGTGTGAATAGTTCAGCTAGCACAGTGACATTAAAAGTTCAAGGCATTTCTGCAGCACGTAATTCAGTATCAACTTACAAGATTGCAAATCTGCAAGCACAGAATAATTTGACGAATGCAAAACAACAGTTGACGACTAACATGGAAATTGCCAATGCACAATTACAAGTACAACTAGCAAATTTCAAACAAGTACAATCTGACTATAACGCATTAGTTGCTCCTCCGCGTACTGTTGATGTTGCCTCGTTGCGCTCTCAGGTATTGCAACAGGCTGCGGCTGTTCAGTCAGCGCGAGATACTTTTAATAAGACAAAAATGATTGCACTTGCTGATGGTGTTCTCTCTATACTTAACACAGAAGTTGGACAGAATGTTACAGCAAATCAACAGATTGCAACAATTCTTTCCAAACAAATGAATGTAGAAGTAGATATTTCTGAATCAGATATTGCAAAAGTTCATCTCAATGATTCTGTAACTATGACGCTTGATTCTTTTGGAGAAGGTGTCATCTTTACAGGGAAAGTCGTTTCAATTGATCCTGCACAGACGGAAATTTCTGGTGTTGTATATTACAAAACTAAGATTGTATTTGCTGATTTCAAAAATAAAGATGTAAAACCTGGAATGACAGCTAATATAACAATTTTGACTAATAAAAAACAGAAAGTCTTGGTGATTCCAGAACGTGCAATTTTAACGAATAATAAAGGTCAAAAAATTGTACGAGTACTTACAAACAGAAAGACTGTTGCATACAAAAAAGTTCCTATTACAACCAGTATGTTGGGTGATGGCGGTATGATAGAAATTACAAGTGGACTTTCTGAAGGGCAAGAGGTAATTACGTTTATTAAATAGTAGAATAATGACGCTTTTTGATTTATGTCTGTAGACCACGTACTTATTGATGTACAACATCTCTATAAAAATTATCAAACTGGTGATGTTGTGACTAAAGTGTTAAGAGATGTTAGTCTTCAGATTACTCGTGGAGAGTTTGTCTCAATTATGGGACCAAGTGGTTCGGGTAAATCAACCCTTATGCACATTTTAAGTTTTCTGGATACTGCGACAGAAGGATCATATTTGTTTAATGGTGAAGATGTTTCAAATATACAAGGAGATGAATTAGCACATATGCGAAACAAGAGTGTTGGCTTTGTATTTCAGGCGTTTAATCTTCTCCCTCGCACCACTGTATTTGACAACGTAAAGCTACCATTAATTTATTCAAAAAATCCAGTAAATAATGAACTGATTAAAAAATCAATTGAATCTGTTGGTTTGGCTAATAGGATGACCTATTTGTCTAATCAACTTTCTGGAGGAGAAAAACAACGCGTTGCAATTGCTCGTGCAATTGTCAATGATCCTGATATTGTTTTTGCAGATGAACCAACTGGCAATCTTGACTCAAAATCTGGTAATCAAATTCTTCGTATTTTGCAAAACTTAAATGATGAAGGTAGAACAATTGTGATGGTAACACATGAACAAGAAACAGCGTATTATAGTAAACGTATGTTACATTTACGTGATGGACATTTTGAACTTGATGAAGTAGTAAAAAATAGACTTATTGCAAAAGATATAGAATTCAAAAAATAAACAGAAAAATAGTATTGCTTCGTCAATTTATTATTATTTTTTCTGAGTAATACTGCTACGAAATCATAGTATTAAGGCTGTGTTATTGTTTGTCATATATTGAATAAAATTATGAAATGGAAAGATATTATTGTACTCTCATTTAAAAATATTCTTCGTAATAAACAGAGATCTTTTTTGACCATGCTTGGAATTATTATTGGCGTTATGGCAGTGGTATTAGTTATGTCAATAGGTGCAGGTGCACAGAGTTTAATTATAAATCAAATTACAGCACGCGGGACTGATCAAATTGCAGTTATGCCTGGTGCATCAGATCCAAGCGGTCCGCCAGCTCAAGTTCTTGGAATTGTTGTAACAACACTCACATACGATGACGGACTGGCGCTTTTAAATAAAAATAATGTTCCATATATTCGTGATATGACGGCGTATGTGTCTGGAAATAATACATTGTTATGGCAAAATCATAGTAGACAAGTAACTTATACAGGTACGACGCCTAGCTATAAAGCAATAGAAAGAGTAACTATGAGTAGTGGACGATTTTTTGATAAAGCAGAGTTTCATAGTAACGCACATGTCATGGTACTTGGACCAAAAATTGCAATTGATATTTTTGGTAATGAAAATCCTATTGGACAGACTGTTCGCTTGGCAGGAAAAAATTTCAAAGTCATTGGTATTGCAAAAGCAAAAGGTGCTGCAGGATTTGAGAATCCAGATGAATCAGTAATTATTCCATTGTTTGTAGCACAACGTGAATTATTAGGTATTCATTATGTATCTTTTCTTCGTTTGCGTGTAAAAGATGCAAAATATGTACCTGAATCTGTAAATGAAATTATTGCGACACTAAAATCACGACACAACGGTGATGAAGATTTTTCTGTACGTAATGTCGCTGATTTGCTGTCTATTGTAAAAACTATAACAAATGCACTAAAATTTTTCTTGGTTGCTGTTGCCGGAATTGCTTTATTTGTAGGTGGCGTGGGAATTATGAATACTATGCTGATAGCAGTGAAAGAAAAAACAAGGGAAATTGGTCTGCGTAAAGCTGTTGGTGCCAAGGATAGCGATATTCTTATTCAATTTTTATCTGAAACTACAATTATTACATTTACAGGTAGCGTGATTGGTTTATTTTTTGGAATTAGTATTTCTTTTTTAATTGCTTATGTAGTACAGTCATTAGGATATGAGTATAGTTTTATTATTTCAATTGGATCAGTTATTGTTGGATTTGTTGTGGCGTTATTGATTGGTCTTATTTTTGGTTTAATACCAGCAAAACAAGCAGCACGGCTTCATCCAATTGATGCTCTTCGGTATGAATAATTTTCAATATATTGAAGTATATAA
>QIHL01000003.1 GCA_003230965.1 Candidatus Magasanikiibacteriota bacterium
ACTGGTGAATTTGAAAAACAATTCCCTAATCGGTTTATTGAATGCGGTATTTCTGAACAGAACATGGTCGCAATGGCAGCTGGTCTAGCTGTAACTGGAAAGATTCCATTTATTTCATCATATGCCACATTTTCTCCGGGAAAAAATTGGGAAACTATACGTACAACTGTGTCATACAACAATGCAAATGTGAAGATTGCTGGGCATCATGCTGGTGTCATGACTGGGCCGGATGGTCCAACACATCAGGCAACAGAAGATATTGCGATTGTACGTCCACTTCCTAATTTTACAATTATGGTGCCGTGCGATGCAATTGAGGCAGAAAAAGCGACACACGCAGCTGCAGTAATTACAGGACCTGTATATCTACGTTTTTCTCGCGATAAGTCGCCAGTCATAACGACAAAAGAAACACCATTTATATTGGAAAAGATTCAGCCGTATTGGATTTCAAAAAGTCCGCGTATTTTAATTTTGGCTATGGGGTATATGGTTTATAATGCACTCGTCGCAGCTAAACGGTTGGAATGCATTGGTATTGATACGATTGTAGCAAATGTAGCGACTGTTAAACCGTTAGATAAAAAAGGATTGCTTGCGTTGGTGAAACAAGTCAAAGGTGTCGTAACAGTTGAAGATCACCAAACAACTGGTGGGCTTGGTGGTGCAGTAGCTGAATTTCTTGCAACAACACATCCGATGCCGATGGCATACGTTGGACTTCATGATACATTTGCTGAGTCTGGTTCAGTTGATGCAATTCTGAAAAAGTATAGTATGGATGTTACTGGTGTAATGAAAACAATAAAAAAATTAAATAAAAAACTCTAATTTTATATTTTTAATTTTTATAGTATGGATAATGTACTCCTGAAAGAACTCAAAGATAATTTTCATGGTGATATTGAAACTGACGATAAAACATTAATGATGTATAGTCATGATGCAAGTCTGTTTGAAGTAAAACCAGATATTGTTGTTTTTCCTAAAGATATTGATGATATAAAATTTTTAGTATCATTTGTTGGAAAGCATAAAAAAAAATATCCTGAATTATCATTGACTGGACGCGCTGCAGGCACAGACATGGGCGGTGGATCTATTAACCAATCCATTCTTGTTGCATTTGGCAAATATTTTAATCACACGCCAACACTTAATGGAAATACAGCAACAACAGAACCTGGTGTATTTTATCGTGATTTTGAAAAAGAAACATTAAAAAAAGGATTGATTTTTCCATCGTATCCTGCAAGTCGTGAACTCTGTGCCATGGGTGGTATTGTGAACAATAATTCTGGTGGAGAAAGATCTCTTGATTATGGTAAAACTGAAAAGTATGTACGATCTGTTGATGTAGTTTTGTCAGATAGCACTACTTGTACAATAGAACCACAAAATTTAGAAGGTCTAAAAAAGAAAATGGCACAGAATAATTTTGAAGGTGAAATATATCGTGGGATGCACAAACTCATTACTGATAACTATGATGAGATTATGAAAGCAAAGCCCGATGTTTCAAAAAATTCTGCTGGATATTATTTGTGGAATGTATATAATAAACAGAAAAATATTTTTGATTTGACTAAACTTTGGGTCGGTGCGCAAGGGACACTTGGGCTAATGACTAAAGCAACTATTGGGCTTGTCCCGACAAAAAAATATGCAGAGATGATGGTAATTTTTTTACATGACATTTCACATCTTGGAAAAATTATTAATGAAGTTTTGCCACTGAAGCCTGATACCTTTGAGGCATACGACGATAATACTCTTAAACTTGCACTAAGATTTTTTCCAGGATTTGCACAACACCTCGGGACGAAAGGATTTATTAGTACTGGTATTGCATTTTTACCAGAATTTTGGCTCGTGTTAAAAGGTGGTTTGCCAAAAATGGTTTTGCAAATTGATTTTCAGTCAGATAGTCAGGAAGAATTGGATAAAAAGATTTTACATCTCCAAGAAAAACTTGCACCTCTTCATCCACAGACACGCATTGAACACAACAAAAAACAGGAACGTAAGTATTGGCTTATTCGTCGTGAGAGTTTCAATTTGCTAAGAAGCAAGTTTCATAATAAACATACAGCACCTTTTGTGGATGATTTTGCTGTTAAGCCTGAGTACTTGTCTGAAGTATTACCAAAGATAAATGCTTTATTCAAACAATATCCGTCTTTAATTTACACGATTGCAGGACATGTTGGCGATGGTAACTTTCATATTATTCCGTTGATGAAAATTGAGGATGAAAAACAACGCAAGATTATTCCAGAGTTGGGCAAAAAAGTCTATGATCTTATTTTGAAATATCATGGGACGATTACGGCTGAGCACAACGACGGTATTATTCGTACTCCCTATTTGGAAAAAATGTATGGAAAAGATATTGTTGAATTATTCCGCCAGACCAAACAGATTTTTGATCCACAGGGAATTTTTAATCCAGGTAAGAAAGTCGGAGGAACTATGGAATTTGCCATGAGTCATATTCGGACATCGTGGGATACATAGTGTAGTATGTTATAAAAGAAAATATAGATTTTTTTTCAGGATTTTATAACATATTTTTCTTGACAGATAATTTTTATTATTTTATACTCTATTTAGATCCTGTAACTTTTTACAGCATATCTCATTCTTCAAATCATCGTGAAAGGGAAGTCTATATTGCGTCAGCCTGTGGGCTTACGTTGCGACCACCCACCTGGTACGTCAGGAATGATGATATTGCTGTTCTTGCAGGATCATGAAAAACAATCCGACAATCTGGGTTGTTTTTTTGTTTTTTTGTTGGTATACTTTTTACAAAATTTACTTAATATACACATGTTATGTGGTTGTAATTGTGTTACAGCAATATAGTTAATTTGGTAGATTACGTAGGTATATATTTTTGGATTGTACATTCAACTTGTGTCACTGTGACATTTTTTTATGATTTATTTAACCGAAATTTTGGGAAGTTACGTAAAAGATAGTTCTGATGCCATTATCGGGAGGCTTGATGATGTCTTGGTGACGTTAGATGTGAATCATTATTCACCAATTTTGTATATTCGCATTAAGCAGAAAAAAAATAAACAACCATACTATATTCCATTTAAATACGTAGAAAATTTTGGACGACATGAAATCATGTTGAATAATATTTTTGATCGTGTACGTCTAAAAAAACCAGAAAAGGACTCAATATATTTGGCACGTTATATTTTGGATAAACAGATTATTGATGTGGAAGGCGCGCGCGTGTTTCGTGTAAATGATGTAAAGCTTATGGTTGTTGAAAAAAAACTTTCAGCAGTGGGGCTGGATGTTAGTTGGCGTGCAATTTTGCGTCGTATGAATCTTGAATGGGCAGATATATTTAATTTTTTTCATCCAAGTCTGATTGATTGGCGCAATACACAACCGGTTCATGGAGTATTAAAACTTGATACAATTTCCAAAAAATTAAAAAAACTTCATCCTGCAGACTTGGCAAATATCATTGAAGAATTAAATATTAAACAGGGAACAAATTTAATGGAGTCATTACATGTGGCAAGTTCTGCAAAGACATTTGAAGAAATTGAACCAAACGTACAAAAAATTATTATTGGTCACTTGAATAAAAAAGTTGTTCAGCGAATTGTGAACAAAATGCCGATTGATGAATTGACTGACTTATTGCAAAATTTGCCAGAGGATCGTGCAGAGCATGTCAGTTCGTATCTGGAAAAAGAAAAACAAGAAAAAGTTGAAGAGTTAATTGCGTATGAAGAGGATACTGCTGGTGGATTGATGAATACTGAATTTGTGTCTATTGATCCAACTGCAACCGTAGAGGAAGCGATTGTATGTGTAAAAGAATTATCTGCATCCTTTCGTTCTCTCTTGTATGTATATGTCGTTGATAAGAAAGGAAAATTTATTGGTCCGATTTCAATGCGAACTTTATTGATTTCTGACCCAAGTACAAAAATAAAGTTACTTGTAAAATCGGTTGAATATTTGA
>QIHL01000058.1 GCA_003230965.1 Candidatus Magasanikiibacteriota bacterium
TTTACCCCCGACATTTTTGTCAATACCTATTTTATTTTATCAAATCCTCAATTGAAACGCCTAATACTTTGGCAATTTATTGTAAACAGAATATACTACTAAAAAACAAAAACTCATTCTTGCGAAAAAGGACTTGCAAGAAAAAACATCCGCTTTTGAACAAAAAAGTAATCATCGGTTCGAACTCGCCGAGAAGTTTGTAAAAGACAGTAAACAAGCCAAAATTATCGCTTCCAAAGAAAATCCCGAAGGGATTCGGGATTTTCTAAAAAAGATTGGTTCGAATTTCCACATCGCTGAGCGCACGCTCGCCGTAGATTTGAAAAAACCTTGGCGCGTAGCGCAAAAATGGCATTTGGCGGAGAGGGCGGGATTCGAACCCGCGGTCCCCTTTCAGGGACACCGCTTTTCGAGAGCGGCACCTTCAACCACTCAGACACCTCTCCATAGGCAGTTAGTGTAGTGGAAGTTGTGAAGAAAATCAACCCGCTATACATTTCCTTTGTTTACAAGTGCAACAATCAATAGCATAGGTAACATCCAAAAGAAGACAGCTAAATCATTTTTAATATATGGAGAATCAACAAGACCGGTAGTAACAACAACAGTCATACTACTTATGAAAAAAAGAGCGCCAGACCATGTATGTTTGTATTTAACAATTATATAAATACCTGTCCTGAAATACCAGATCAAAATACAAATAAATCCAATCAACCCTAGTAATCCAGTATTTACCCAAATGGTTAAAAAAATATTGTGTGGGTGATGAAAGATTTCCACACCTTGTCCATTGACAGTCCTATGATACGGACGGATGCGTGTATCATACGATGCCATACCTGTGCCTACAACTGGATGATTTTGAAGATATTGTCCAGCTTCGTGCCACATAGCAATCCTAATCTGTCCAGATTTATTTTGTGCAAGAATTTCTTTGCGGATGCCATTTGTCGTCGGTAGTAGAAACACGCTGATAATTGCTGTTATACCAATACCAACAGCCCACCAACGTGTTTTTTTATAATATAAGAGTAATATACCAAATCCCATGGCAACACCGATCAATCCTCCTGTTGATTCTGCTGCAGCAATAGCAAGGACGCCAGTAATTGGAAAAATTACTGCAATCCAAAACATACGTTTGAATATCCAATTTTGTTTTTTTTCTTTATGCAAAAGAGTCGCAAGATATATGGAGAGTGGTGTAAGTGGTGCGAGAAAAAGTGATACGGCATTTGGAAATCCGTACCAGCCTGTTACGCGATAGGTGTCTCTGTTTTGCCAAAATGAATAGGGAACTAGCCATCCTGTGAAATGTTGATATATAGCAAGCAAACTTGTAACAAATCCGCAAAGAATTAAACCAATAAGCATAGCACGCACATAGTTATGTGCTTTCTTTTTTTCTGTTAAAAGGATTGAGGTGAGTACAAGAAATAGAATAATTGGTTCAACATAAAATGCTTTCCATTCACCTAGTGCTTGGCGGATATTTGAAGCTACAAAAACATCAATCGTCGCAGCAATCAAAAAAATCATCGTTGCAATGAAAAGTCCTGGTACATGTTTATATAGTGCATGAAGCATTTGCCACATTTTTTTTCGATATCGTATAATTGAAACAATTATAATCACCCAGATCATAACTTCCAAAAATGTACTCGGAAGTGTTCCAATATAAAATCTAATGAGATATGTTGGCAACAATGCAAAAAATACACCCAACGCCCAGTCAAATTTTTTCCAAGCAAGTAGTGTAAATAAAAGAGTGGCGAGTATTATAAATAATAATATCATAAGAGAAAAAGTAAATCATTATACATCAATCATCTGTTCTTGTATTGGTTCTTTACGAATAATTTCTTTAATTGTTTCTATGTTGACTGCGCCGAGTAAGAAGACAAATGCCACGTAAACAAGTCCACCAATCAATACAAGAATAAATATGTTCCAGTGTGGCAACTGAAATAGTACTGCTGCCATGATAATCGTAGAGAAGACTAATTTTGCCCAACGTCTCAAGTCTAATTTTTCTTTGGTATATTTACGCACTGAAAGTGCAAGCAATAATCCTGCATATACTTCAGAGAAAACTGTCATCCACGCTGCACCGTACATGCCATAAAGAGGAATAAAAATTAAATAGCCAGCAAGTGTAAGTACTGCATCAGAAATATAAATCCACATGACGTTTTTTTGTTTGTTTAGTGCTACTGCTGTATGTCCAAATATAGCACCGATGTACACGGCAAAGACTGCAATTGCTAAAATTTGTAATGCGTTTCCAGATTCAATAAATTCACTGCCTGCCACGAATACCATAATAGGTTTTGCGAGAACGATAGTACCAATTGCTATTGGCAGACCAATCAACATCATGATGTCAAAAGATTGTTGATACCTTTTTTTGAAGCTAACTTTATCTCCGCGAGACCAGTGAAATGTTAAGAGTGGCAACATAACCCCCATCACCATCATTGCAGTTTGGCTCAGAATATCAATGACGCGATATGCTGCACCGTATAAACCGACCGTGTCCTGATTTTTAAAAATAGAAAGCAGAATTATATCACCTTTTAGGTACACCACATTAAACACAATTGAAATGGCAATTGGCCACATTTTTTTTGTAATTGCTTTCCAGATTGTCCAATCAAATCCAAATCCTATTGATGTATTCCGACGTGCGAGTGTCCAAAGTACGAGTGTATATGTAACGCTTGCTGCTGTGACTATGATCATTACAGGAATAAATCCAGCATGAATTGCAATCATCCACCACAGTCCACCAACCAATACAATACGTCCAGCAACTTCTCCAAATGCTTGGATATGCATTTTTAATTTTGTTTGATAATATCCAATCAGCACTTGGTTCATAGCAGTCGCAAGCATGTTGATGGTGGTGAAGCTGATAGCGATTTTTACAATTGGCGGATATGGAAAAAATAATACAATGAGTGGTGCAAAAGCGAGAAAGATAACAGCTGTGGTGAATCGGTAGCCAAGTAAGTTTTTGAGCAATGTTGGTTTATCAAAATTCGGTTCGCTCATCATTTGTGCTGTGACTGGAATCAATCCGAAGTCAACAAGGATCGCGAGAAATTGTAAAAAAGTAATAGTCGTTATATACCACCCAAATCGTTCTTGACCTAGATAGCGTGTCATCATTCCAATCGCAATTAAACCTAAACTTGTTGAAATTACTTTTCCAATGAGTTGGCTTCCAGTATTGTGTGCAATTTTTTTGGTGGTCGTCATAGATAAATAGATAATTTTATCCTACTCTTTTTTGTATGAAATTACAATTGACACGTACGCATCATTTTTGTATACTTTGCCCTATCTTATATATAGAAATTTTGTTTATGAGTACACGATATATTGACAAATATAAAAAACAATCTACTATTTTTTTTGCAATCTTTTTTTCTTTTTTTGTTATTTTTATTGTAGGTGTAGTATTGCATAGTGCAAAAATAGTTGTGGGGTTAGCAGATA
>QIHL01000078.1 GCA_003230965.1 Candidatus Magasanikiibacteriota bacterium
AAAATTACCTAAACTTATTGTATTGCTTGGTCCTACTACAAGTGGAAAAACAGAGTGGAGTTTACGTTTGGCTAAAGCATTTGGTGGAGAAGTTATTTCTGCAGATTCTCGGCAAGTCTATAAAAAAATGAATATAGGAACAGCCAAAGCGATAGGCGAGTGGCGATGGAATGGGTTGCGAAAGATGTATTTTGTTGATGACGTTCCACACCACATGTTGGATATTTTGGATCCTGGAAAAATTTTTACTGTTGCAGACTATCGTGATAAAGCAATAAAATACAGTAAGTTAATTCGTAAAAATGGACATGTTCCATTTGTTGTTGGTGGAACAGGACTTTATATATCTTCGTTTATAGATAATTGGGACATTCCGCATGTGTCTGCACACAAAAAATTGCGTAAGAGTTTGGGTGAGAAGTCTAATGAAGATCTCTATAAATTACTGCAAACACTTGATCCTGTTTCGTCAGAGCGTATAGATCCAAAAAATAAACGACGGTTGGTGCGTGCTTTGGAAGTTTGCATTTTTACTGGTGAACCATTTTCTAAACAGCGTAAAAAAGGTAAACAACTTTTTTCTACTCTTCAAATTGGGATTGTCGTTAATCGTGACGAACTGCATGAACGTATAGAACGCCGTGTTGAACAGATGATGCAACGCGGGCTACTTGAAGAAGTACGTGCACTTGTGAAACAAAAATATGGATGGCATCTTTCAAGTATGAACGGCGTTGGGTATCGTCAGTTTCAAGGATATTTTGAAGGAATTGATACACTTGATCATGTAATTTATTTGTTAAAGAGAGATACACGACGTTTTGCGCGTCGTCAGATGACGTGGTTTAGACGTGATAAGCGTATTTTCTGGTGTAAGACGTATGAAGAAGCGGAGAAATTGGTAAAAGAATTTTTAATTATTGATAATAAAAACTGATGTACCACAGAGATAATGTTTGTGTTAATTATTTATGTCAATTTTTCTCTTAGCAATTTTTCTACAATCACAGGATCTGCACTTCCTTCTGTTACTTTCATTACCATACCGACTAGGAATTTAATCACAGGATCTTTTCCATTTTTGAATTGGACTACCTGATTAGGAAACCTTTCAATTATGTCGTCAACCGATTTGCTGATTAAATTTTCGTCTTTGATTTGTCCGTAGTTGCGTTCTTCCATAAGATGTGTTGGATCAATGTCTTTGTCTGACACGACCATTTCAGCAAGAATTTTTTGTGCATTTGTTGCATTGATTTTTTTTGTATAGATGAGAGCGATCAATTCAGCAATATTTTCTGGAGAAGTAGCAAGTGTGTCAATTGTCCGTTTTGTGTCGTTGAGCAATCCAGTTAGTTTATTCGTTAACCACCCACCAGCTAACTTAGCAATTTGTATTTTTTTTTGTTTTTTAATTTCGTCTGTTTTACTTTTAATTTCCTGTAGTGCGTATAGCCAGTTTATTAACTCACTCATGACATTTTGCGTAAAAGTTGCCCAAGTTTTGTCGTCGCCAAGAAGTTTTGCATCTGCGTACGAGAATCCATATTCTTCACGAAAGCGTATGCGTCTGGCTTGTGGGAATTCTGGTAGATGTACAGTTCCTGCAATAGTACGCGGGTGAAATGGTGGAATATCAGGTTCTGGAAAATAGCGGTAGTCCTGTGCATTCTCTTTTGTTCGTTGCAAAATAGTCTTGTTGGTATTTTCATTCCAACCACGGGTTTGTTGCACCCAAGTTTTTCCTGCTTCAATCATTTCTGTCTGGCGTTTAATTTCAAAAGTAATTGCTTTTTCTATTGCTTTGAAGGAGTTAATATTTTTTAGTTCCACTTTTTGATTGAGTGTTACTCCGTTTAATGGTTTGACCAATCCATCAACAATTTCAAATGAGCCAGTTTCTTGCACAGATACATTTGCTTCGCAACGCATGTGACCTTTTTCCATATCAGCATCGCTTACTTCAAGTGCTCGCATAATAAGTTGAAGTTCTTGGCAATATATTTTTGCTTCAAGAGCAGTTTTGAAATCTGGTTGCGTTACAATTTCTACCAATGGAACGCCTGATCTGTTAAAGTCAACAAATGTTTTGCTACTCCCGCTATGTGTGAGTTTTGCTGTATCTTCCTCAATGTGCACGCGTTCAATTGTGATACGTGCTTCATCACGGATATTGTCTTGCAATGGAAACGTGAGTGTAATTTTTCCATGTTCAGCGATTGGTTCATCGTATTGTGATATCTGATAGCCTTTTGGAAGATCTGGATAAAAATAGTGTTTGCGATCAAATTTTGAAAATTCTCTAATGGTGCATCCTAATGCTTTACCAATACGTACAGCAAATATAATAGCAACTTTGTTTGCAACTGGGAGTGTCCCTGGTTGTCCGGTACAGATCTCGCAGATATTGATGTTAGGTTCAGCAAAATCAGGGTTATTTTTGCAACTACAAAACATTTTGGAGTTGGTTTGCAACTCTACATGAACCTCCATGCCAATGATGGTTGTATATTTGTTCATAGTAGTCTGATGTATTACGCAGACAGTATATTGAAAAGACCTCTGTGCGGGGTCTTTTATAGAGTTATACTTTTGGAAGGTTTTTCGGTATTGGTATTTTTTGTTCAACAGGAGTTCTTTTTAATTCAATATATAAAATAATCATGGCACTCGTCGTCAGTGGTCCAGCCAAGAATCCAATAATTGGGTTTACGATTGAAATAGTGAGGAGGTGAACATTTTGACTTATAGCAACTGCCGGAAGTGCAAGTAGCCATTCAGTAATAAAAATAATTATTCCAAAGAAAAAACCTGTAGCGAAAATCCTCCAAAAGACGCGCCACCAACGATGTCGTACCAACATTTGGCTTTGTTTCATGGCAGCGATTGGATAGCGAATTTGATCTATCGCAACGGCATAAATAGAGAACATGAACCAGACTGCAAAGAGAATTCCAGGGATAATAATTAAGAGAAATCCTCCCAATACTGTTAGACCCACCAAGATACCAGTTAATATAGCTGGCCAAATACTGTGGATTGTTTGAAGGACAGTTAATTCTATTTTTGCAGGTGCTTTTCCAGTGTAGGCTGCTGCGATTGCACGCATAAAAGATAAGGAAAACCAAAGAGAAATAATTATAGATCCAATGATAATGAGTGCCATGATTATGATTGTTGGCCAAAAAAAGATTGAGTGATTTTTAAGTATTGAAAAAACTGCTCCGTCGTTATTGGTAAGAAAAAAAGTAAATATAAATGGCAATGCAATCCATAATTGGTAAAGCAAAAATTGTTGCCAATTTTTTTTGTACAAGATAAAAGATTGAACGATAATATTCCATGCACTGATTAGCATATATTTGTATTAAAAATAAATATTATAGATGTATTTTTATATATTTCCATACTAGTTCATGAATTTCTTTAATAGGTAGTAT
>QIHL01000015.1 GCA_003230965.1 Candidatus Magasanikiibacteriota bacterium
TGTGCTCATTGTGAGATTTTGCTTTCCATTCTCAACATTGCTGATATATGTTCTATCTAAATCTAACGCTCGGCAAATGTCACCTTGCGGCATTTTTTTTTAAGCGTATTTTTTTCATATTATCTTCAAACTTTTTTGCTGTGTTTTGACTCATATTTTTAGTTAAAGTTATCAGTATAGATATTATATCATGGTCTTGTGTTTTGACACAATAATAATTTACAACACAAGTGTAAAAGTTTGATAGCGAACTAGACCGAGAGTATGCCCCAACGAAGTGAGTATGCAAAACCATTTTTCTTATCATTCTTTTTACCTATCGGCGGAGTGGTTTGGAAGTCAAACAAAAAATTGAAAGAAAATAGTTTTTATCAAGTGGTCACCTGAGGTACGAGTGCGATGTGGCGCGGGGAAGTAGTCGTTATTTGCTCCACGTATAGAGCAAGAGAAAGTACGCGCTAGAGCACGTTTCAATTTATTAGTTATTGTTGCTCGAAAAAAGTTCGCGCGCAAGAAGTTTCTTTTTGTGACCCCGGCGGGGATTGAACCCGCGACCATCAGCTTAAAAGGCTGCTGCTCTACCAGCTGAGCTACAGGGTCATAGTTATTCTATATTTGTCGGCGACTATGATATAATATAAATTATCATTTGTCAAGCAAATTTATAATAGTATATGACAAAATTTGAGCATAATGTAACAGGAATTGTACATAAGTTTCATACGAATATCCGTAATGGATTGTCTGCTGAGCAAGTCATGAAACAAAGAAAAAAATATGGTAAGAATATATTAGTGCGAGAACGTATCTATCTTCCTAGAGTGAAGATTTTTTTGAATCAATGGAAAAGTCCATTAATTTTAATTTTGGTTGTGGCTGGCGTGATTAGTGGCGTTGTTGGTGATTGGACTGATACATTTGTGATTGGGATTACAGTATTTTTGAATGTTATTATTGGATTTCTCCAGGAAGATAAGGCAAATGCAGCACTAGCAAAATTGCGTAGCATGATTACGTATTCAGCTGTAGTAATTCGCGATGGACACAAACAAAAAATTGTTAGTGAAAAAATAGTTGTTGGAGATCTAATAGTTTTGGAGGCAGGCGATCATATTCAAGCGGATGCACAATTGATTATGGCAAAAGAGTGTGTAGTTAATGAGTCTGTTTTGACTGGTGAGTCTGTGCCAGTAAAAAAACAAATCCGTCCAGTCAATGCAAATGTTGTACTTGGAAATAGAAAAAATATGGTCTATCGTGGGACAACTTTAATAAATGGTCATGCGCGTGCGATAGTTACAGCAGTTGGTGGATCTACTGAAATCGGAGAAATCGCGTTATTAGTCAAAGAAACTACGAATGAGCAAACACCTCTCCAGACAGAACTTGCACGCATGAGTAGATGGATCGCAATTATTGTAGTACTTTTGGCTGTTCTACTTTTTGGATTGAGTGTATGGTTTCGTGCAGACACATATACATTATTTGAATTATTTGAAACATCAGTTGCTGTGGCAGTTGCTGCGATTCCAGAAGGATTGGTTATTGCATTAACTGTAATTCTTGCTGTTGGTATGCAGACAATTTTGAAAAGGCATGCATTGATAAGAAAGCTTGTTGCTGCCGAAACATTGGGATCAGTGAGTGTTATTTGTACTGACAAAACTGGAACACTGACAGAGGGTAACATGCAAGTTACGCGTCTCGTAACATTTTCTCATACGTTTGCAAAAGATACCATGAGAGAATTGTCTATAAAAAAAGAAGCGACATATCCTGATGAATTATTTATGATTCGTGCTAGCTTGCTCTGTAATAATGCATTGATTGAACGGCATGATGATGGAACAGAGCAACCAATTGGGGATACAACTGAAGTTGCATTGATACATTTGGGAAATGATCTTGGTTTTGATAAACATGAATTAGACGATGTATTTCCTCGTGTTGCTGAATTGCCATTTAACAGCAAACGTAAATTTATGGCAACGCTCCATTGTTTTGATGGAGAAGCACGTATCTACGTAAAAGGTGCACCAGAATCAATTATCAGACGAACTAGCCATATATGTATTAGTGGAAAAAAACAAAAACTCACGAAGCAACAACATGACTGGATGGAAAAACAAATAGAAGAATTAACCATGCAAGGACTTCGTCTACTTGCGATTGCGTACAAAGAAGCTACACCAGATAGCACAACAATTCACGAAACAGACGTTGATAATCTTATTTTTCTTGGGTTTGTTGCATTGTCAGATCCGATTCGTAAAGATGTGAAGCATACTCTTGATGTTGCACGCAAGGCAGGTATTCGGATTATTATGATTACTGGAGATCATGTACGAACTGCTCAAGCAATTGCAAAAGAAATTGGATTGAATGGTGATGAAAAATATATTTTTAATGGTGAAAAATTACATGTCATGTCAGATGAGACTCTTGCAGAAGCGGTTGATAATGCCAGTGTCTTTGCGCGTGTAAATCCAAAAGATAAAATTAGAATTGTGAATGCACTCAAAGCAAACGGTGAAGTTGTTGCTATGACAGGTGATGGAGTAAATGATGCTCCTGCGCTCAAAGGTGCAGATATTGGTGTAGCAGTCGGATCAGGAACTGATGTTGCAAAAGAAATTGCTGATATTGTTTTACTTGATAATAATTTAGGAACGATTATTTCCGCAGTAGAGCAAGGTAGGACAATTTATCAAAATATCAAAAAAGTTGTGTTGTATTTATTGAGTGGTAGTTTTGCAGAAGTGGTACTAATCGGTGGAAGTGTGATTGCAGGATTACCACTTGCTGTTTTACCTGCACAAATCCTTTGGGTTAATTTGATTGAAGATACATTTCCAAACATTGCACTAGCTTTTGACAAAGGCGAAAAAGAAAATATGTTGCAATCGCCACGCAAGAAAGGAGCACCTATTATTGATACAGAAATGAAAGTAATGATTACAATTATTAGTGTAGTCTCTAACTTAGTTTTGTTTGGACTATTTATATTTTTTCTTGAAACAACAAAAAATTTAGCACTCACCAGAACAACTATGTTTGTTGGTCTTGGTATTGATTCATTGCTTTTTGTTTATGCGATTCGCAGTATGCGCTATATGGTGTGGCAAATAAATCCGTTTAGTAATTGGTATTTGACAGGAGCGGTTCTTTTTGGTTGGATACTATTAGTTGGTGCAGTGTATATTCCAATACTTCAAACTCTTTTACGGACTGTGCCACTTCAATGGCACGAATGGTGGATTTTGATTTTGTTTGGTTTTTTGAACGTTTTTCTGATAGAATTAGTAAAGGCGGTGTTTCTTCACAGAGTAAAAAGTAAACAATAAACATTTATTTTTAATTTATTTTTATGTCAAAACTTAAAACTAATTATTTGAACACAATCAAAAAACATATTTTGGCGTATGCAAGTATT
>QIHL01000009.1 GCA_003230965.1 Candidatus Magasanikiibacteriota bacterium
AACCATCGAATTGTCTTAAATAGGTTGTATTTGCAGAAGGATAATCTTTTTTTGAATTTATTTTGAGAGTTACTCCAGCTCCAATTTTTGGAAGTATTAATTTATTTTGTGGAGTATTAATATATTTATCTGGAATTCCCTCTGCATATTTTCCTTGAATAAATGTAACTCTAAGATTTTTAAATTTTACCAAATTTGGATTGACTGTATACAAAATAGTATAGGAACCGACTGCTAGTATAAGTCCGACGATTGCACCAATAATTCTTTTTTTTGCACTATTGATGGATTCTTCTTGTCGCTCCCCACCTGTTTTTGTTATAATACTAGTGATGATATTGCCTGGTAACATCCACTGAATGCCAGAAAATATAATCATAATCACTGCGACAATTCCTGCGACAATCACTGCATATTTATATACAGCCATTATATATTGTCCCAAGAAAGGAATTTCCACATACTGTGATCCTTCAGGTCCTGTCTGCATCTGTATATTTGCAAGATTAGAAAAAGAAAGACCAGGGATTCTGATTTCTAGATTTGGCGCGCTTATTTGTAAGTGTTGAAGTTCATTATAGACCTTTGGATTATTTTTTGTTGGTGTCGCTGCCAATACAGATGTGTGCGCTGTAAGTAGCAAGGCAAAAATAAAAAATAGTACAGAAAATAAGATTGTATGGTATCGTCGCATAGTTTAAATTTATATTCCAAGAAGATTTTTCCACGCATCTGTGCTGGTTGGTGTTGGTATTTCTGTATCATCTAGAAAAATTGTTGGAACTTGTTGGATGGACAGTGATGTTGCAATATATTGTTGTCTGGTTATAAAATTGGTAGTTTGTACTGATTGAAGACATTTCTTTAATGTATCCTTATCCATTTTCATATTTTGTACTACTGATTGTAAAGCTTTTGCAGTAATCGCATTATTGTTTATTATAGTATGGATAAACGGCCAAAATATATTTTGTTGGTTTGCACAGTATGCATATTTTGTTGCAAGAACAGTTGATTCTGGAAAACTAATCGGTGCACTTTCCCATATCATACTTACATTATTTGGATTTGTTTGGATGAGTGGTTGGAGCATTTGTATTTGGTTGTTGCATGCAATACAATTCGTATCACCAAAAAGAATAATGTGATGTACAGCATTTGCATTTCCCAACATTGGAGTGTTAGGCATTATCTGAAGAAGTTGTGAGTACTGAGCGGTGGGCTGTTTTTTTGTTGTTTGGAATGTCCAACCAGCCTTCAGCGTTGCAAGCCATAACGCCCCAACAACTAGAAGTAGTAGTGGAATAAAAAGAAAGAAGTAGTGTTGTTGCTTGATCATACGTGATCATTTTGTATATGAGGTCAGCTATTTCATTTATAATTTGACCTTGTAGACACCCTTAAAGTTTTTATCAGTAAAATAAAGTGTTTTTCCATCTTTGTCTAGTGATATTGATGCAATGGTATGCGATAGGTTGTCTTGTATCGGTATCTCTGTCTTCAATCCTGTTTGAGTGTCTATACGATACAGACGATCTTCAGTCAGGTTAGCAATAGATTGATCAAATCCAGCACCAGTTGGCAGTCGTATTGGTACACCGCAGTAGACATACCGTCCTTGTGAGTCAAAAGCACATTTATTTGCCCACGTATTCACGTGGAGTGGTCGTTTTCCTGTTCCAATGGTATTACCTTCTGCGTTTACTATCCAAAGAGATGGTTTTAATTCATTGTTAGGATTATACACACTGTAGAGCATTTGTTTTCCGTTTGGTGACCATTGACTTTGTAGACCTCGTCCATCAACTACAATCGCACGAAAATTTTCTCCATGTAAACCAATCAACAGTAATTGTTGTTTGTATGCCCCCATTGCTTCACCAGTCAGTGAAGTTGCAACAACTTGTCTGTTTGGTGACCATGAAACTTTTACCTTACTAGCATTATTACCCAGAGGTTCAATCAATGAGATATGTGTACCATTAGGATTGGATGTAATAAGCCAACGACTGTTGACTTCTAGTCCTACACTTTCGGAAGCGATTTGGTGTCCTGTCGGAGAAAAAGAAAAATCTTGCCAATGAGATGGAAGCGTTACTTGTTTTTGTGTGTCAAAATTGTAATTGATTTTTGATCCGTTCGGATAGATTAAGATTGCATTGTTATTTGTCGGTGACCATGTAACATGTTGGACATCATAAAATGTTTTGTTGCTCAGAGTGGTTATGCTTCCGTTAGGATTGCGTGTATAAAATTTACCATCTTGTGCATTATAAAAACGTACATTATTTTGTGAGTCAACATTCATGCCAATAACAGGTGCTTGTACGACTTGCGTTGTATTTTTTGGTATAACAGGGTGACTGGTAATAATCTGATTCTTATTTTGCAAAGATTTTGTTGTACCATGTTTTGTTACTCCTGTTGTAGGCAGATGATTATTTTTCGTTTGTTCTATTCTGTTGCCACTAGTACCAGCGGTAGGTAACCCTGTATTAGTTCCTGTCTGTTGTTGATTTGCATTAGGACCATTCGTAGTTGACGCACGATAAAAAAATACATGGTAGAGCGCATATCCAATCAAGATGATGACTATGATGAATAGAATAATGTAGATAATGCGTTTTTTATCCATAAGTATATATTAGTTATACATAGTGTAGCATATATACCATTTTTTGTCTTTCATACAAAAGTGTGTACTAATTTTATTAGGAATCAGATGCAGGTTTTCCAACTGAGGATTCCTTTGCTTTTTTTGCTAGTTGTTGACCTTTTTTTACAAACGTTACTGGATTTATAGAACTTAATCCGATTCTACCATTTTTGTCTGCCATAAAATAAGATACTTTGAGCATACCTATGAGTGACATTTCTATTGGGATTATAGACAAAAGAGGTATAAATTCTATGAAGATAACTATTAGTATATATGATTGAATTATTGAGTTTCCTAGTACTCCTTTCAGTTTTGGTTTTTTTGATTTTTTCCATGTATAGATATAAAACAGAACTACCCACACAGTGAATATACTTGTTACTGGTGCGAGAAGAGATCCAATAATTGATAGGTCTATTGTATTTTTTGCCTCCAAAAATTTTTTGAGAAGTCTTTCTTCAGTATCAGTAAATAAAATAAGATCATTTTGTTCTTCTGGATTTTGTGTTTGTTTATTTTTGTCTTCTTCTTCTTCTTCTTCATTACTTTTTTTATCTTCATTTTTTTGTCTTTGCAATTCTGCTGCTTTGTTATTTTTTGTGTTGTCTGGGTTTTCTTGCTGATCAGGCTGTGTCTGTTCTTCTTCTTCTTCATTACTTTTTTTATCTTCATTTTTTTGTCTTTGCAATTCTGCTGCTTGGTCATTATCTGTATTCTCTGG
>QIHL01000029.1 GCA_003230965.1 Candidatus Magasanikiibacteriota bacterium
GATTTTCTGTAAATTGCCCAGTAATATGTTGCCTCATATAATTGGTAAAATAATAATTAGGATAAAATAAAACAAATAAAGTATACTAAATAATAAAATAAATGACAACTACATAAATGTTGTTCTGTTAGACTGTTTATGATAGGATACAAACTCTCAAATATAAACAATGACCTTTATTATGCTAGAAAAAAAACAACTTAGAGACTATACAACTGGTTCTATTTCAAAAGCACTTCTAGCACTTTCCATTCCGATTGTATTGGCAAATATTTTACAAACTGTATACCAGCTCACCGATACCTTTTGGGTTGGACGACTCGGTGCAAATGCTGTAGCTGCGGTCTCTATCAGTTTTCCAATTATGTTTCTATTAATTTCGCTCGGCGGAGGAATGGCAATTGCTGGTACTATTCTGGTCTCACAATACACTGGACGGAAGGAAATGGATCAAGTGGATTATATATCTGCACAAACTATGCTCTTGCTTTTTTTTATTTCTCTAATACTAACTTTTATTGGCTACTACGCATCTGCTCCAATACTAGAATTTATGAGAACTCCACCAGCAGTCCTTCCAGGTGCGATTTCCTATCTACAAGTATCCTTTCTCGGTTTAATCTTTCTTTTCACATTTTTTGTCTTTCAATCCTTGATGCGTGGTGTCGGAGATGTTAAGACACCAGTGTATATTGTTTTAGGAACTGTTTTGCTTAATCTACTTCTTGATCCGCTTTTTATATTTGGTTGGGGATCAATTCCTGCTTTTGGTGTTGCAGGAGCTGCAATTGCGACAATCAGTACACAAGGACTTGCCGGGGCTATCGGGATTTTTATGCTATTTAGTGGAAAATATGGAATTCATTTAAAATGGCACAATTTAAAACCAGATTTCTCTTTAATCAAGAAAATGTTTCGCCTTGGTTTTCCAGCATCTATAGAACAATCAACGCGTGCTCTTGGTCTTACGTTTATGGTATTTCTTGTTACAGGCTTTGGCACAAATACATTGGCAGCGTATGGTATCGGCGGACGCATTTTGAGTTTTTTTATTATCCCTGCCTTAGGTTTTTCTATGGCGCTCTCAACTATTGTTGGTCAAAATTTAGGTGCTGGAAAAATTCAACGAGCAAAAGAAAGTATACGCGTGGCAAGTTGGATGATCTTTTGGATACTAACTGTAGCTGGATTTATAGTCTTTCTTTTTGCAAAACCGCTTACTACAATATTTATCCCTGGAGATCCTGCTGTGATTGATACCAGCACGACATTTGTACGAATTATAGCATTAAGTTTTGGATTTATGGGCGTACAACAAACTATCGGTGGCGGATTTCGTGGATCAGGAAATACATTTATTGCAATGGCACTCTCAATTATTTCTCTATGGATTCTGCGTTTTCCTTTAGCATGGCTTCTTTCTACAAAAACTATTCTTGGAATCAATGGATTGTGGTGGTCATTTCCGATTGCAAACGTTATTGCTGCATTACTTGCCATCTATTGGTTCAAAAAAGATACATGGTTAAATAAAAAAGTAACAGAAAAACTCAAACTAACCAGACAAACGACAGAAGAATCTTTTGTTGAAGAAGGATTGCAGTAATACTATATGTAAGTATACTTCTACAAACGCTATGTTATAACTCACTTTATTAATTAAAATTATTCGTATGCCACTTTCACTCACTCGTCCACTCATTTTTTTTGATCTAGAAACTACTGGTACGAACGTATACAACGATAAAATTATACAAATTGGTGCAATTAAACTCATGCCAGATGGATTACAAACTGAATACAACCAATTATTTAATCCAGGAATCAAAATACCAAAAGAATCAATAGAAATTCACCATATCACTGATGATATGGTAAAAGATGCTCCACGATTTGGTGATCGCGCTATAGAGTTATCTGAATTATTTTTTGAAATGGATCTGGGTGGATATAATATCAAAAACTTTGATGTACCATTTCTGATGACAGAATTTCAGCGTATAGGTATGACACTCAATATAGAAAATATCAAATTAGTTGATGCGTATACATTCTGGCGTATTATGGAACCACGAACATTGACTGCAGCATATCAAAAATTTTGTGGTAAAGAATTGATTAACGCGCATGACGCAATGGCAGACATACGTGCATCACTTGATATACTCAACGGGCAACTGAATTATTACAAAGACTCTCCACAAACAGTAGAAGCACTCCATGAACTCTGCTTTCCACATGATCCTGATGCATACGATATAGAAAAAAAACTACGTTGGGTTGACGGAAAACTCACTATTACGTTTGGAAAAAATAAAGGCAAGACGCTACAAGAACTTGCCACAAATGATCCTGGTTATTTGGAATGGATTCTAAATGGTAATTTTTCTGACAAAGTAAAAGATGCTATAAAAAAAATATTACAAAAATAGTGAAACAAACATTTGCTGTATCTTATTCTAAAGATATAGCATCATTAGATTTTTTCTTTCCATAAGTTTTGTAAAGATAATCAATAATATCATCACTCTCATACATCATCACAAGATTGTCTGGATTATTTGTATCAATAAGAAATGGCACTGCTTCCCTACCACCAAGATTTTTCAAAATCTTTCGCTTAGTACTATTTTTGACTGATGTATGGCACAAATAATCAAGATCTAATTCTTCCATCGTACGACGTACTTTCGCACAGAACGGACAACTTTCTTTTTGATAAAGTTCAAGCATAAGATATATAGACTAAAAAAATAAAATAAATATATGCAAAATCAATTTTTCTTTGTATTAAATAACGCCATTTCAATAGCACTCTTTCCCCAATTGATACCATGATTGTGTTCTCCACTGGATCGCGCTACTGCATGTTCTTCATTCAAACATGCCAATACTCCAAAAATAACTGGTACACCAGTTTCAATATTTAATTGCATCAAACCATGAGATACTGAATCGGCAATATACTCAAAATGCATTGTTTCTCCTTTGATGAGACAGCCAATCGCTACAACAGCATCTACATTAATCTCGTCGTCATCAATCATTGATTTTGCACCATAAACCAATTCATACGAACCTGGCACAAACCGAATCACAATGTTGTCCTCAGATACATTACTTTCTTTTAATGCACCAATGCAACCAGCAAGCAATTCATCTGTAATATGTTGATTCCATTTCGCAACAACAATACCAATAGAAAGTTTTGATCCATCTAATTTTTCAAATAAAGGAAAATTTTTCATAAATTTATTTATATTTTAATATGTACTATCTTTATGATTGTGCTACTTCAATTGTATGCACTACATACTTTGCCACCATGTCAGCTTCCAAGTTTACCTTGTCT
>QIHL01000018.1 GCA_003230965.1 Candidatus Magasanikiibacteriota bacterium
AGTAATTAAGTTAATTTGAAGTATTT
The DNA here is from genome assembly GCA_003230965.1 of Candidatus Magasanikiibacteriota bacterium. Classification (GTDB taxonomy): domain Bacteria; phylum Patescibacteriota; class Patescibacteriia; order Magasanikbacterales; family UBA922; genus SZUA-124. Next base: position 27 of record QIHL01000018.1, read on the forward strand.
AATGAATTAATTATTTAACAGTATGTTTGCGTTAGATTCTGGGGAGTAAGTAATCTATTTAATAAAAAACTACTTCTAATTTAATTAGAAGTAGTTTTTTTTGTATTATTTATTTATTTATTTCTGGTATTACATTAGCGAAAGTTGATCGCTTCAGTTTTCCATCAAAGCGTATGCGTTTCTTTTTAGTGAATCGCACACGTCCAGTATCAACAGCGTAGAGTGTATCATCACCACCACGTCTAACATTTTTTCCTGGATGTATTTTGGTGCCACGTTGTCGTACAAGAATCGCACCAGATCTTACTAATTGACCATCGCCTACCTTTGTGCCAAGATATTTTGGATTACTATCTCTGCCCAATCTGGTAGATCCACCAGCTTTTTTATGTGCCATAGCACTAAAGTATCAGTCCCAAAGAAATATATTCTTCAGGCAGCCACCCAGTCTTGCCCTCACGTTTCAAGTCTGTCGCTCACCTTGTCGTAAATTGATGATGCGTACTATACAAAAAATTTCGTTTCTTGTCAATAGACAGAAAAACGGGTATACTGTATCTCTAGAGTTGGTAATTTTTTGGTTTTCAATTTCAATTTTTTTATGGCAAAAACTTTGTACCCACCACTTCTGTACCTAAAACATTGGTCGCAAACTGCAATACTTATAGTGTCGCTACTCATAAATATTATGTCGTGGCTGTGGCTCTTTTGGCAACTTCGTCCAATTTCTTCTTCAGCTATCTTTTTGCATTATAATGTTTTGTTCGGCGTTGATTTAGTTGGTAGCTGGACGCGTGCATTTATATTACCTGGAATTGGTTTAGCTATTTTTATTTTGAATGGAGTAGTATCTTGGTATTTGTTTAATAGAGATCGTTTTGCATCCTATTTATTAAATATAGTTAGTCTTTTTTGTCAAATAGGAATTTTTACCGCCTCAGTGCTTATTGTATTTTTAAATATATAATTGACTTATGGAGGCATCACGTGGACATGCTGATTATCGCTTACTGCTCTATTTTTTTATTTTATTACTGTTTGGTTTGATAATGCTTTCTTCTGCTACTACTGCTATTGGGTTTAATAGGTTTAATGACAGTACCTATTTTATAAAACATCAGTTATTATATGGTGTAGTACCAGGACTTATACTATTTTTTTTCTTTACAAAATTTGATTATCATAGATTGCGCTCTCTGTTGATTCCAGCTTTTGTTTTAACTGTTGTTATACTTTTGTTAGTTTTTATTCCACACATTGGTGCATCGTATGGAACATTCTCACACAGTTGGATTGATCTTGGTGGGTTTTCTGTACAACCGTCAGAACTGGCAAAGTTAGGTCTTATAATTTTCTTTTCTGCATTTTTGGCAAATCAGGGATCAAAGATATTGTATTCTAATGATGGGTTTGTAACAGCACTTGGTTTTGGATTTATTCCAGTCTTTTTGATTATTCTACAACCAGATATTGGAACTGCAGTTATTCTATTTGCAATACTCATTACATTACTTTATTTGGCAGGTGCACGATTGCATCATTTGGGAGGATTGGCCTTATTTAGTATTATTGGATTTATTCTATTAATTTTAGTATCTAAAAATAGCATGATTCGTATTAACACATTTTTACATCCTGAAATGGATCCAGAATACAAAGGGTATCAAATTAATCAAGGATATTTAGCACTCGGGACTGGTGGATTTTTTGGTCTCGGATATGGTAATTCACGACAGAAGTTTCATTATCTACCACAAGTTCAGGATGACGAAATTTTTGCTATTATTGGTGAAGAAATGGGATTTTTATTTGAGTCTGGGTTTGTTATTCTATTAGTATTGATTGCTTTTCGTGGATTTGTAATTGCCAGACATGCACCAGATATGTTTGGTAGACTACTCGTTGGTGGTATTATTACGTGGTTTTTGGTACAGTCTTTTATTAACATTGATTCAGTCACAGGACTTATACCATTTACTGGAGTACCATTGCCATTTGTTAGTGCTGGAGGAACTGCATTGATTAGCGCAATGGCAGGGGTCGGCATCATTATCAATGTGAGTAAACAACAGGTACATATATGAAAATTCTTTTTTCAGGTGGTGGGACATTAGGTCCGGTTACGCCTCTGCTTTCAATTCGTGATGTGTTGCAACAAAAATATCCTAATACTGAATTTATGTGGGTTGGCACGAAGACTGGGCCAGAAAAAATACTTGTTGAAGCACAGGGGATTTCCTTTACAACTATTTTTTCAGGGAAACTTCGTCGTTATTTGTCATTCTGGAATGTAATTGATATTGGATATATTATTAGTGGTTTTTTTCAATCATTGTTTTTAATGTGGCATGAAAATCCTGATGTGTGTATCTCTGCTGGTGGATTTATTTCTGTGCCGATTCATTGGGCTGCATGGTTTTTTGGTATTCCAACATGGATTCATCAGCAAGATGTGGAGATTGGATTGTCAAATCGTATGATGTCACCTATTGCACAAGTGATTACTACTGCACTGGAATCACAAAAAAAAGCATTTTCAAAAAAGAAAGTTCGTTGGATGGGGAATCCGGTTCGTTCTTCTGTACTTTCTGGTATACATGCGCATGGATTAAAACGATTTGGATTGACTGGAACATTACCTGTTATTTTTGCAACTGGTGGTGGTACAGGATCTATGTGTGTAAATCAAATGGTCACAGAAGCAGTGCAACATTTAGAAGGATATGCTGAAGTAATTCATCTCTCTGGTCGTGAACGTCCACAAGAATTGGTTGAGCGTGCAAAAAAATATTTTTCATATTATCATACGTATCAATTTTTTACAGACGAAATGGCAGATGCATATGCAGTTGCTGATATTGTTATTTCACGTGGTGGTTTTGGAACGCTCACAGAGATTGCCGCACTTGGCAAACCTGCAATTCTCATTCCAAAATCAGGACATCAGGAAGAAAATGTTATGTTTCTGGCAAAAGCTGGTGCAGTAATTATGGTTGATGAACATACAAGTGATGGAAATTATTTGGCAAAAATAATTAGAGAGCTAATTGAAAAACCGAACAAACAAAAAAAAATGGGAATGACGCTTGGACGTATGATGCCACGTGCAAGTGAAGAAAAAATTTTGGAAGTGTTTGATTCTATTCAACTGTAGACTATTTGTAAATAAAAATATACTACTTTTTTCAAAGGAAATAGTTTTTTTTTGGTTACAATAACTAATAAAGCAGAAAGCTTTGTATGCTTTTATTGCGTCCTATGT
>QIHL01000007.1 GCA_003230965.1 Candidatus Magasanikiibacteriota bacterium
AACATTATGAAAGATATTATATGCATACATTGCAAAAAAAAAGAGCCCTTATTTATACTCGCTGGGCTCAGTACGAGACGAGCGTATCAATCTGTCTTCTTGTATTTTCTGTATTTCTCCTTTCGCCACTCAACGAATCTGTTGTGTCGGCCGCACCTGATAGACTCTGTGGTCGTATAGGTACTGTTACCATGAGTAATGGTTCTTGTCGTTGTGGACATTTTACCATTATTGCTGATTACGATTTCAGTTTTAGTAATCACCTTCCTTCCTTCTTTTGTAATGGATTAACACTCTCAACTTGCTCAATGATGCACATAGTATAGATATTTGTCAAGATCCGAAGTCATTTTATTTTAATTTACCAAAAAAATAACGAGTTTTTTTAATTTGCTTCAAAGATACTGTGCTTTCGCTTGTTCTGTGTTTACTTTAGTATTATACGGTATACATAGTTCATAACTCTGATATGGATTCATACAAATTTTATAAACGATCAATTTGACTGATACATTTCTTTTACATTTCAACATATATGTATTATACTGTATTTATAATTTATTTGTATGAATCATATAATTCACAATTTTTCTGAACTCGCAAAAACAAAAGAGCGTGAAGTTGTTTTGACTTTGATTGAAGAAGCATTACGTGTAATTCAGCCATCACATGTTATTCCAGAAGTACTGAAACTTGTTGGTGATTCGTTGACGATCAAAAATCAATCATATACTCTTTCAGACTACAACAGAATTTTTCTTATTGGTTTTGGTAAAGGGTCTGCAGCGTTTTCTTTAGAAGTTGAAAATATTCTTGGTGACAGGTTAGCCGAAGGTTATGATATTGATGTAGAATCGGCAGAATTTAAAACTATACAATTTTCCGAAGGGACACATCCTCTTCCGTCTGAACAAAATTATACATTTACTAAGAATTTGTTTGAAAAAATTAATGGATGGAAATTGACGCAAAAAGATTTGGTGCTTGTTGTGGTTTGTGGTGGGGGATCAGCAATGCTCGTGTTGCCAAATAAGATTTCTTTGGAAACACAAATAGCAACAAATAAAACATTACTTGAATCTGGCGCGGATATTTTTGAAATGAATACAGTACGTAAACATTTGTCTAATGTAAAAGGTGGAGGGCTTGCAGCGGCACTCATACCTGCGACGGTTGCAACATTAATATTTTCTGACGTTCCAGGTAATGATTTATCATTCATTGCTTCGGGTCCAACAGTTTTTGATAAAACCACAAAAGATGACGCGATCACACTTTTAAAAAAATATAATATTACAACTATCACGCCAAATGATTTATCAGAGACACCAAAAGATGAATCTATTTTTGCACAGGTACAGAATCATATTGTATTGAGTAACTTAGTACCGATTCATGCGATGGAAAAGAAAGCTAAAGCACTTGGATGGAAGACAAAAATTTTTACTGATACATTTCAACATGAAGCACACACTGCAGGTAAAGTATTGCTTGATGCAACACCTGAGCATACGATTTTGCTCGCAGGTGGAGAAACGACTGTGCACGTGAGCCACAATCATGGACGAGGCGGGAGAAATCAAGAAGTCGTACTTGGCGCATTACCGTATGTTGGCGACGAATATATTATTGCATCATTTGATTCTGATGGGTGGGATAATTCTCCGCTTGCTGGTGCGATTGGTGATAATAAAACTATTGAAAGAGCAAAAAAAATTAACCTTGATCCTGAAATATATTTGAAGGAAGATGACAGCTTAGATTTTTTTAACCAAGAACAAGACGGGATTAAAACTGGACGCTATCCATCAAATGTTTCTGATTTATTTATCGTGTTGCGCGTATGATTAACACGCTTTCAGACAAACAAGTAAAGAGTTTAGAATTAAAAGCGGAAAAAATTCGTGAACTTATCATGAAGATGTTGCTCACAGCAGGCTCTGGACATTCTGCAGGGTCGCTTGACATGGCAGATGTATTTACCGCTTTCTATTTTCATATTCTCAATCACAAACCAAAAAAACCAGACTGGCCAGATCGTGATCGTCTTGTTTTGTCAAATGGTCATATTTGTCCAGTGCAGTATGCAACGCTCGCACTAGCAGGGTATTTTCCAGTAAAAGAATTACAGACTCTGCGACAAATTAATTCTCGTTTGCAAGGTCATCCGCATCGTGGTGCATTGCCTGGATTGGAGACGAGTTCAGGGCCACTTGGTGAAGGAATTTCTCAATCTATTGGTATTGCACTATCTGCGCGGATGGATAAAAAAAAGTTTCATGTATATTGTTTTTCTGGAGATGGCGAATTGCAAGAAGGAAATATCTGGGAGGCACTTTTGTTTGCTGGAAAAGAAAAAATGTATAATTTGACACTTGTTATTGATCGTAACAATATTCAGATTGATGGATTTACTCAACAGGTCATGCCACTTGAGCCACTGAGAGATAAACTGGAAGCATTTAGTTGGCATGTCTTGGAAATTGATGGGCACAACATGCGCGATATTGTGGATGCAGTAAATCAAGCACGTACAATTTCTGAAAAACCAACTGTGATTATTGCGCATACGATTGCTGGCAAAGGAGTTGATTTTATGGAAAATGATTTTACCTGGCATGGTAAAGTACCAAATGTAGAACAAGAAAAAAAAGCATTACGAGAGTTGCGAACTTTACGTGGAAAAATTATAAGTGAATAAGTTTAATATGTTGAATCATAAACTTTA
>QIHL01000016.1 GCA_003230965.1 Candidatus Magasanikiibacteriota bacterium
AAATAATCTAATGGTTTATTTTTATTATTAGTGCTATAAATAGAGTATGCTTGTTGCTTCATTGGATAATCGTTGCTACAACCACTTAGACTTATTGAAACCCACTGTCCATAAATATTGAGTTCATTTACGAATAGAGGACTATTAGTCCCAAGAATATAGGAAAACAATCCATTATCTTCTGCACATGCGTAATTCTTTTGGATTAAAAGTTTGTTGTTATCGTAGAGTTTTATTATTTTTTTATCCTTAATAATTCCATAGTCAAATAGTGGTTTAATTGAAATAAATACTTTGCTCTTTGGCACAAAAAAACAATAAAGTAAACCATAGCTTGGTACTATAGTATATGGACTATTGGAATTTTGATTGGAAGCGGTTTGGGTTTTGTATGTAGGATAAGCTATATTTGAATCAAAATTATAGTTACCATTTTGTCCCAAATATAGTGTCGTAGGAGTCCAATGAAAAAGAACATTTAAAGCAGTCATTTTAAAAACGACTACTTCTACTTTTCTCTGATTAGGACCTGCAGGTGTAGTACACGAGGATTCATTACCTTTAGCAATTTTATACGCTGCATGGGCTATTGGAACATGCTGCCCAATGAACACAAAACTAAACAGCAAAACAATGACAGTGGTTAAAATAAATGTATATTTGTGCGAAAAATGTAACATAAATTCAGTTCAAATTCCCTGTTGCATGATGGCAGCAGCTTGTTGAATAAGTCCAATTTGATACCCTATTTTGTCTTGCCCTTTCTGCGCTGGAGTAATAAAAGCATTAATCATATCACGCAATGCTTTTTGCCCAGTTATATAATCATTGCCACGATACCAATTGGTCGCATAGAGCATCTGCGATGTAAACGCACCGAGGAATGGATCTTTCTTTTGTTTTTTAATCTGCGACCGCAATGGTGTTGGTTCATTTGCCGCCTTATCATACGCAGTGATATTCTGTGGCAGAGTTAGAAAACGAATGAAATCCCATGCTGCGTCTTTATGAGCAGATTTTTTTACTACTGTCTCTATCCAGTAGTTGGCAACATTACTTGGACTCACACTATTTAATTGTGGCAACTGGACGACTTGAATATTTAACTGTGGTGCTTGCGCAATAATTTGATTTTTATCAAATGCAAAACCGAGATAAAACACAGATTTCCCACGGGCAAAATTATCCAATGCCGTTCCTTGCGTCGCATCCCAACTATATGCTTGTTTGGACGGATTTGCAAAATCAGTATAGAATCGCAACGCCTGATATGCAGGACTATTTTTCCCATTATTTTTCAGACCGTTTGCAAATGTCACAGAACCACCAGATGTCATGTGCAAACTATTCTGTAACATGAGCAGTGCAACAATGTCTGGTGCGTTGGAGATATTAGTTCCAGTACCCATTGCTACCCCAGACTGAATTATTTTACCATGGCTATCAAATTTGGTTGCCTGCTCTACGTCTGTCAAAAAATCGTTCCATGTTTTTGGAGGCTCAGGAATGTTTGACTTATCTAGAAGATCTTTATTGTAATATAATGCCATTGTATCTACTGACAATGGTAATCCATATATCTTTCCATTTCGCACAACATCATCTGCCACAGTGCTCACCATAGCAGATTGAATATCCCGAATGCTTGGCATTGCCAAAGTCTGCTCAGTAACAATTGTTTGTTTTTGAATACCAGTTTTTATTATAACACTCGCCATGTGTATACTTGTTGGCATCGTAGCTAAACGACGTTGATATTTCCCAAGATCTCGAACATTGATTGAGACAATATCTGGTCCTACGTCATCTGCGAGTGCATTGGTAAATAATGAATCAAATTGCCCATAAGGAACCTTCCGAATATTTATACGAACATACGGATACCGATGTTCATACTGAGTCGCAAATTTTTGTAATACTTCCACATTATCGTACACAGTCCAATAATTCAATACTACTGGTTTAATAGCAGCCTTCTGTTGGGCAGTCAATCCTTTACAACCAAAACCTAGAGTAAGTAGCAATCCCATCAAAAGTGTAAATTGAATATATTGTTTTATTTTCATAGATGCTATCAAATGTTTTTGTTCACATACTTAAATGTCTCACATCATCAAAATGCGTTCAAGACAAAAGTCGCCAAAGCATAGCTGGATAATATCACAACAATACCAAGCGATGTCCATACGACAATCTGTGCCCCTTTTTTTGCACGTTCTGGATTACCTGCTGCAGTCATCCAAAGCGCTCCGCCTGCAACAAACATGAGCAAGGAAATAGAACCAACAATACCAAGCGCAATTTTAATCATTCGTCCGATGACTGTTGCCGGGTTGTCTGTCCCAAGCATGTTTAAGCTCTGGACTTGGTTATCTATTGAAGCAGAAATAACTGGAGACGCTTTCTCTATTACTGACTTTTTTTTTGTAGTGCCACCAGATGCTTTTGATTGAACAAAACCGCATTGCATACTTGTCGCGTCAGTAGGTAATCCTAGATCTTCCAAAGCTTTTGGGTTAAAACCTAAATTTTTACACTCTCGTTCTGTATATGACATACCAGTAATAGTCTTAGTTTGTGTTTCTTTGTTAATTGTATACTGACACTCACAAACTGGATCATTCGTAGCCGCAGACGAAAACGAAACAAAACCAAATAGTACAACAAAAACAACAATGAAAAAGATGAGAAATTGTTGTAAAAATTTTTTCAT
>QIHL01000043.1 GCA_003230965.1 Candidatus Magasanikiibacteriota bacterium
ATAAGAACAATGAAAAAACTTATTATTTTGGATAAACGAGATATGTACACAAAATTTACTGGCTATATTTTTTATTGTTGAATAACACTTAGGTTTGAATTATTGCCTTGTACAATGATTTTTTATTTTCTTAATACAACTTTTGATAGTTACTTTTGTTCCTTTTACTTTTGTTCCAATTGTATCAAAACACCTATCAAACATTTTTTTTGCTGATACTACAGTAGAACCATGATTATTACCAGTAACAACGCAAGTATTCAATATATTTTGTGCTTCTACACAATGTTCTTGCGTTTTAAGGTTTAGTGAGCTACCACCGCAGGAAGGGGGGGGGCCAGTCTCTGCATTACAAGAAAAACTTATTAGAGTTGTATCGTAATTTAAACAAAACAAGTTATTTTTGGTTACTTCTTTTGGTACGCAACAGACGATATCTGTACCACCCGGACAAATGCCTGTTACTTTGTATGCACTACTTGAACTAAAGCTACCTTTTTGTATATCTTTAAATGCTGTTTTTACACTAACACTTTTGTCACACTGGTGCTCATCGCTAAAACAACCCATTGCATACTTTGTATAAAATTGACTGCACGAAGATCCGCTTCCTCCACCTGATGAACCTCCACCTTGCGCAGAGATAAATACAAACTGTGTGATTGCATAAGCTGCCATGACGATTAAGAGTCCAATAATTGCAGAAAAAATTATCTGGAGTGCTTTTTGTGAGTTTTCTTCACTCCCCATAGAAAACATCCAACGAAGTCCACCATAAATCATCAATGCAAAAAAAATGATACCGATGAGTGATAGAGCACTTCCTGCAATACTTCCTAATAATGCTGGAACATTTGTCTGACCAGCAATTGTTCCAACACTGGCAGTTTCCAAAAGACCAAAATCATTATTACTAGTAGCAAAAACTGGAGATAAAAATAATCCTATTGCAATAAGAAAACCTGTAAAAAATGTGACAATAACAACTGGAAATTTCATGAAAGAATAAAGATTAGAAAAATATTCAAGGAAATCCAATCTCCAATGTCTGATTCAGTCTTGGTATATTTTGTATTACGTCACGTAAACACCACCAGACGCATTGTACAAATGAACCAATACAAAATAAGAAATCGCATACGCGGTCAAAATAATAACCAATCCAATGACTGCAGCGGCTAACATTTTTTGTGCGCTTTTTACTTTTTCTTCCTCTCCTCCTGACATCATCCATTTGAAACCAGCATACAAAACAATAACAACAGCAATAATACCAAGAAAATTCAATATTACATTCACAGTTAGCGCGATAGTAATCCGTATATCTTGGCTACTCAAACCACTCTCGCTACCATAATCTACGCCAAGCGGATCATTTGACGGAACAACAGAACCAGATCCAGCATAGGAAGGTTGTACAAAAAGTGTTGCACTAGATCCAAGAAATATTATAAATAAAAGTGTTAGGAAAATACGTTTCATAAACAGAAAAATGAATATTATTTCATCTAATGTGTCAATACAATTTATCTTAATTGCACTGACACACAAGTAAAATTAATTCGCCATGTACAGAGGGATACATATGCATACCCTCCATACATGACAAAACCAAATATGAACTAATTCAATGACAGGTTTCCTGTACTTGTCGCTGTTGACAATGACGAAAGAGTAAACCGAGCGATAGCAAATGCTGCCAAAATAATCGCCATACCGATAATACCAGCATAAATCAATTTTTTTGCTTCTTCCACTTTTTCTTGTTCACCACCAGCAGTCATCCATTTAAAACCACCAATCAAAATAATCACCACTGCAACAATGCCGAGCAAGCTCAATGCAACATTAATAATTTTTGCCATTGTAACACGTAAATCTTGATTTCCTAATTGTAAGCTACTTTGAAATACATTCACGCCAAAATCAGTTGAACTTCCTGCTGATACATAGTTTGGTGCCACAAAAATACCAAGTGCTAACACTGCAAAAAAACCTAATACTACTCTGTTGCGTGCGATCTTTTCTATGATATGCATGTAATCACCCCCTTTCTTTGTAAAGATATATTTTTTTTCATATTGTATAATTTACTATTTAAATTTACAATTAGATTTAAACTACCAAAACAGGTACAACTTTTTCATGGGACACTAGATGAATTACTTCCTTGAATGATTTACGGATTTGGTAGTGGTGGTTGTGTCACACCCAAACCTTTTATCACTGTGGATAGTATAGCATAGGCTGCAAAAATAAGAAACAACCCAATCACTGCCCACAACATTGTGTCTCTTCCTTTCTTTATTCGTTCTGGTTTTCCACCAGATGTTACCCACAAAAAACCACCATAAATAAACACGAGTAAAATCAACGCACCCAAAATACCAACAACACTTGCAATAATATTTCCGATGATATCCTGAGGTTTGTTTACATCAAACGTTTCGCTCTGAATCGGATTTACGAGATCTACTGTTGATAATTGTGTTATTCCGTTAGTTTGCACTGGTGAATCAGATGAACCGCCTCCTGCTGGCGCTGTAGCAGAAAAGACTGGCAAAGCAAACAATAAAT
>QIHL01000075.1 GCA_003230965.1 Candidatus Magasanikiibacteriota bacterium
AACAATCCAGGTGCAAATTACTGGTATCCGTTTAATATAAAATCAGACAGTGGAGGAAATTTGAGTATTCAACCTATCAATTTAATAGAATCAGATAGTAAAGCATATCAAAGTACATACACATTAAAATTACCTTAATATAATAAATTATGCGTTCATATTGGACATACAGTAGCATCGGAATTTTCATTATTGCAGTTGCTCTTGGCGGGTATTTGTTGTATTATCATATACAGAAGAAAGGAACATCTATTTTGTCAACAAACGGAAATACTATAACACAACATATAGTAGTACCAAAAACGCGACGATCAAATATACCAAACGGTATGACGCCTGCACAATATGCATTGAAACAGGCTGCAGCAAAAGTTCCATCAAGTAGTTATCATGCATCAACTGACGATTGGGATGGAGATGGATTAACAAATGAACAAGAAAAAAAGTATGGAACAAATCCAAATGAAGCAGATACTGATCACGATGGGTTGACGGATTATCAAGAAATTATGATTTTTCATACGAATCCATTGAAAGCAGATACTGACGGCGATGGTTATCCTGATGGATATGAAGTAATGCATGGCTTTAATCCGAGAGGACCTGGAAAATTGATTATTCCAAGTAGCACGATAAGCACAACAACATATAAGCACTGATAAACATTTATTACTAATTCAACTCACATCTTTCAAACTTTTAATGTCATTTTATGTTTGATGATCAATCAACACAAACACCTGGTGTAGTACAGCCACCATCAAATCTGCCGACCACCGAGCCAGAAGATATATTGGCTGGCACTGATCCAGTTCAATCACAAACGCCACCATTGGAAGCTGTTGCGCCAGTTTCTGTGCAACCTCCATCTGCATTAGGTGCAGGAATTTTGCATCCAGCACAAGAAACTCCGCCTGCTCCAGCCCAGCCGTCAATACCACCACCAGTTGCACCTTCGTCTGTTGCTCAACCAGCTTCCTTAGAGTCAGTTGCGCATACATCAAATAGCACTATTCCAAATCAGTTGCAAGAGCCGACGCCTGCTTCAGCTACTATTCCGTCTCATACGTCTGATGCAAATGGACAGCCGTCTATTCATATACAGACACATCCTCAGACTGATGACCAACAAAATTATCAGATAAAGCATCCTGTAGGTAGTAAACGTATGCTAGTGCTGATTGTTATTATTATTGTGTTTGCTATAGTTGGCGGTGGCGGAGCATGGATTTATTTTAGCTTTATTCGTGGTTGAAGTGGGACAGTTCCGCTAGCTGCATCTTTGTCTTTATCGGCTAGTACGACACAGTTGGCAACTTCGCACACAGCCAAATCACAAGTCACGCAGACGCCTATAGCGCATTCAAACATTGCAACACAAACACCGTCAAATATTCCATTACCACAAACACCTTCTAAACCACAATCTTCAACCACTGTACAAAATACGAGTGATGCTAATATCTTGTTTGGTCAACAAATAGATACTGATGGTGATGGTTTGAGTGACGCAGAGGAGGTAAAACTTGGAACAGATCCAAAAAATTGGGATACTGATGGTGATGGTTTGAGTGACGGAGACGAGGTAAAAATTTGGCATACAGATCCACTAAATCCAGATACTGATGGTGACGGGTACAGTGATGGCAATGAAGTAAAGAATGGATTTAATCCTCTTGGATCAGGTAAATTATTTCAGCCTGGGAGTGTTTCATCTACTCCAGCGACATCAACTATTTCAGCTACCAGCACAATATAGTAATTTTTTGAATACTGGAGTAAACATTTTATGTTTGGTCGTAAAAAAAAACAATCAAAAAAAAAGATAAAAAAACAAGAGGTAAAGAAGCCACACATGAGTATGATCCCAAGTGTATTTTATGGTGCAAAAGATCCTACAATTTATCATATCAGTTCAAAAAAGAAATCAAAAAGTAAACATGCGGATAAATTTATTGAAAACAATGTAACTACTTCGGCGACTGGTCCAACATTATTTTCTGTTCTTGGTGAAAAAATACTAGCCTTGTGGGGACGAAAATTTATTAGATATACTCTATTCGCTATTCTGTCCATTGTGGTAGTTTTGGGCATTAGTTGGTATTATCTTGTACAAGCAGGTCTTTTTAGTAAATCAAGTGTTGTGCAAACAAAAACGCATATACCAGTATCTATTAAAAAAACACCTGTGATTTCTGCAACATCCGTATCATCATCTTCATCCAAAGTTTTGGTTCCACCAAAGAAGCCACAGACAATACTCACACATCCATCTACAACAACTAGTACTGCAAAAATTAATACACCAACAAGTACACCGCCACATCCTGCTACAAGTACAATTCAATTCCCGAGCCAGCTTATGGGTAATACCGTTGATGCAGATTCAGATGGTTTAACAGATCAAGAAGAAAAAGTTTTTGGCACAAATCCAAAAGTTTGGGATACAGATGGAGACGGATACTACGATGGTA
>QIHL01000021.1 GCA_003230965.1 Candidatus Magasanikiibacteriota bacterium
ATCTTCCATAAATTAAATAAATACTACTACAAAATATTATAAAAAAAGAAAAATATATAGAAAAACAAAAAGCAAATCCATTACAGATTTTTTGTTTTGTCGGAGTGAAAGGACTTGAACCTTCGACCCCCTGCTCCCAAAGCAGGTGCTCTAGCCAACTGAGCTACACTCCGATTGTGCCGAGGGTGAGAATCGGACTCACGACACGAGGCTCTTCAAGCCCCTGCTCTACCACTGAGCTACCTCGGCTTTTAAAATTGTGGACCCGAGGGGATTCGAACTCCTGACCTCCGCCGTGCAAGGGCGGCGCTCTACCAACTAAGCTACGGGCCCGTAATGTTGCAAAAGTATAACAATAGCATAGTGGATTGTCAAGTTAAAAAACCACAAAGTAACACTCAATCATGAGTCCCCATAGTAAAGCGTAACCGCATTTCAACTGCCTGTTCTTTTCTTAGATTATGAAACGTACGCTTTGTCCATGGATGATTCTTCAAAATTTCTGAAACCCACTCGCCACCAAGCAGATGAGGCATCATAACATAATCTGCGCCAGCATCATATAGTGCATTGCGATACTTTCCACGATACACATTAGTAATAATCTTTGGCCTATCACTTTTTTTTCTAACATGTTGAATCATAGTTATTTGATCATCTGCCTCTGGAATTGTTGAAACAATCAATTTTGCTTTATGAAGTGGCAAATCTTCAAGAAATTCAACATCAGCAATATCACCAAAATATACAGGGATTCCACGACGTTTTAATCTTGAAATCACTTCTGGATTAAAATCAATTACAGCAAACTTAATATGTTTTTCCATTAATGCTTCACAAACTTTCCAACCAATACGATGATACCCAATTACCCACGCGTCGTACACAACTTCCACTTTTTCTTGTTGAACACGTTTGTCTTTTCCAAACTTTTCCAAAAATGGACGCAAAAAACGATAAATTTGTTCATTGTACGTAATAAAATAAGAGGAGACAAAAATTGTTACCAGCGCAGTAATTGTCACAATACCCATTTCTGTCCCATTAACAAATCCAAATTCACGCGCCTTAAAAATAATAATAAAACCAAATTCACTCACTTGTGCGGCAGTCAAACCAGCTAAAATAGAATTACGTCTAGTATATCCCATCCGTCGCATCACAACATAAAGAATAGATGGATCAATAATCAAAACAAACACAGATAACAATAACCCAGGCCCCAAAGCATGAATCATATCGCCAAGCTGAAGCTCACTTCCTAAAACAATAAAAAATAAATAATAAAAAAATCTCGTAGCGGTTTAATCTTGCTTATAATTTCACGTTGATATGGAGAAGATCCAAGTGATAATCCAGCAATCACTGCACCAATTTCTAAACCAAATCCTGCTGCACTAATCAAACTTGCCAAACCAAAACACCAAGCAATCGTAAAAAGAAAAAGCATTTCAGATGATTTGGCGATACGATCCATGATATGTGGTAATAAAAATTTTGAAAGAAAAAAGACAATTGCAACCACAATAATGCCACGTACAGCTGTAATACCTAAACTTTGAATAAATGGAAGGTTTTGTTTTAACGTATTAAAAAAAATCAAAAAAAGTACAGCGATCAAATCCTGAACAATCAAAAGCCCAATAACAAATCTACCATAAACCGTTTCTGTATCTTTTTTTTCTGCAAGTAATTTTACAACAATGATAGTACTTGAATATGTAATAGCAACAGACACAAACAACGCCGGCAACAGTGCATATCCAAACCAATGCATCACCAAAAAACCAATAGATGCAGTTGCAAAAAATTGAAATGTCCC
Organism: Candidatus Magasanikiibacteriota bacterium; assembly: GCA_003230965.1. Taxonomy (GTDB): domain Bacteria; phylum Patescibacteriota; class Patescibacteriia; order Magasanikbacterales; family UBA922; genus SZUA-124. Next base: position 1,823 of record QIHL01000021.1, read on the forward strand.
GCCAATAAAAACCTGCTTTCCAACTTTTTTTATGTATGTAAAATTAAGATTGAGTCCAATCAAAAATAAAAGCAATACAATACCAAACTGTGCAAATGCATTAAAAGTCGCTTGTCCACTCGGAGTTGTTAAATTCAAAAAAAGTGGACCAACAATAAGTCCTGCCACAATGTATGCGACAACCAGAGGCTGGCGAATCAATCGCATCAAAAATGCAATCGTCAATGTAATGCCGAGAACACCACTTAATTGCAAAAAAATATTTCCATCCATAATGAATAGTATACCAAAAAAATGATAGTTATGCACTTGACTGTGCTACAATACAATAGTAAATTAAAATTAAGGAGGTTTACTATGTTGAGATTCAAAAATCTCGGAAATTACGAAGAAGCCGAGGAGGAAAAGCCGAACCTGCTAGTTACCATAACGGGATTGGCAATCATCGGGACATGCTCTATCATTTTGTTAAACAATAAATTGCGTAAGCTACTTTTAAAATGGCTTTGGCAATTGCAAATTGATGAGTGAGCGTACAGAGCACGGATAAAGGAGGTAATAAAAACATCCGCTGCTCACTGTGTATTGATAGGTATCAATATAGAGTGAGAAGAATACGGATGTTTTTATTTATTTAAACAATTTTCTAATTGTATTCCTAAACTTCTTCACACCATTCCAAAAAACATCTTTTTTTGATCTTGCAAATAAACCAACGACAAGTGATGTCAATCCGCCAGCCGTCACAGTGAGATAGGTTTCTGCAACATGTGGCACTGTATTTATGCTATTCATTTGCTTCATAGTTGTCTCGTCTTTTGTGGCTCCGACTATGCTGACATCATCTTGCGAACGTGGCAACAATACATCCCCGTCACTGTTTGATACAAACACACCAATTACAGACACAATCGCGCCAATCTGTAATTGCTTCGCATTGATATTTGCGCCTTTTTTGAATGGCACTTTTATTTCTGCTGTTCCATCATCCACGTACATATACGTTGATTTCAATTCCGTAATTTCACCTTGTACATGCAACAATGCATCACTCATATTCGCAGACAAATCTTCAATTGATGTGGTTGCTGAATCGCCAATACTTATATGTCCTAGTACTGTAATATCTGATGCTGTTGCAACTTTTACTCGTGGATCACCGCGATACGTACCAAGAATTCCATGAACTACAATAGTATCTCCAGGCATAAGTAGCGGAAAATCTTTATGATATTGATATACTTGTACTCCAGCGTCATGGCTATTTGTAATATAAAAATATTGTGATCCAAAAACACCCGGAGCAACAACTACCACACCAGAAACAATAACCTTTACTCCAGATTTATCATTACGTAATTCTGCAAGCGTAGCATATTTAGAAATTAAATTATTTTTAGTTGCAACAGAATAAATCCCAATCCGTGAATTCACCTTTCGTGTTTGTATCATTTTTGTTGATATAATCTCCAATACATTAGGTTTTCCAGGTGTTGGTTTATCTGTCCATTTCCAAACCCCAGATGCAGTTGCTACATAACTTTTGCCACTCGGTGCATTTGTATATGAAACCTGTTGCAATACAATAGAATTGTTGTCCAACAACCGCGCTTCATCGCCACTATTGTTCAATGCAATTTTTGTCTTCTGGCGACCAAACGCAAGATACTGTTTTGAAAAAATAATAGTACTACTTGGAATAATGTACGCATGTGATCCACCA
>QIHL01000062.1 GCA_003230965.1 Candidatus Magasanikiibacteriota bacterium
TTTCTATTGTTTCTGGAATAAGCATCAAATCACCTCGCATAAGTGTAATATTTGCAGATTCCATTGCTATATCTGTTCCTTCACCCATAGCAATTCCAATATTTGCCTGAGTTAGTGCTGGTGCATCATTAATGCCATCGCCAACCATTGCTACAATTTTGCCAGCTTTTTGAAGCTCTCGTACTTTTTCAGATTTTTGATTTGGAAGAACCTCACTCATAATATTTACAATACCAACTTGTTTTGCTATTGATTGTGCAGTTCTTTGATTGTCACCAGTCAGCATCCAAACATCTACACCACTTTTTTTGAGAGCTTTGATTGCCTGTATTGATTCTTTTTTTACAACATCAGATACTGCAAGTACACCAGTTGCTTTTTTATCAATAGTCAGTATCATTACAGTTTTTCCATCACTTTCCATTTGTTTTATTTGCTTTTCATATTGTGAAATATCAACATTGACATCTTTCATCAAAGCTCTATTTCCAAGATGTGCAATTATTTTTTTATTATCAATTGTCATCATTCCTGTTATACCTTTTCCAGAAAGTGCTTTAAATCCATCAACCGAATACATGGTAAGTTTTTTTTCATTTGCAGAGTCTACAATAGCTTTACCAAGCAAATGTTCAGATCCTTTTTCCAAAGATGCAGCAATGCTATGTACCATGTTCTGTTCATTTTGAGTATCTCCAACAAAAGAAATAATATCAGTTAATGCTGGTTTGCCTTGCGTAAGTGTACCAGTTTTGTCTAAAATAATAGTATCTATTTTGTTTGCAATTTCAAGTGATTCAGCATCTTTGATGAGTATACCTTTTCTGGCAGCGCTTCCAGACGACACCATAATTGCCATTGGTGTTGCAAGTCCCAAGGCACACGGACAGGCAATAATAAGTACAGCCACAAAGTTGACCAGTGCGAAATTAAATGCAGGAGAAGGTCCAAAAAAAATCCAAACAAGAAATGTAAGTATCGCAATAATAAATACAACAGGAACAAAATATGAAGAAACAACATCAGCCAATCTTTGAATGGGAGCTTTTGATCCTTGTGCATCTTCTACCATTTTTATAATTTGAGATAACAAAGTATCTTTACCTACTTTTGTCGCGCGAAATGTAAATGTACCAAATTTATTTATAGTACTTCCAATAACAGTATCTTGTGCTTGTTTATGTGTTGGCATGGATTCACCTGTTACCATAGCTTCATCAACATCTGATTCTCCTTTTTCAATAATACCATCAACAGGAATTTTTTCTCCAGGTCGTACAACAATCATATCTCCAACAACAACATCAACAATAGCCACTTCAATTTCATTTCCATCTTTTATGACTTGTGCAGTTTTTGGTTGAAGACCGACTAACTTTTTAATAGCATCATTGGCACGTCCTTTCATAAGTATCTCAAAATATTTTCCCAACAGAATTAGGACAATAATAATTGCAGACGTATCAAAATAAACTGCAGGCAAAATTCCACTTTTTTCAAAAAAACTAGGAACGAATACTACTGCTGTACTATAGAGATACGCAGAAAGTGTTCCTACTACAATCAAAGTATTCATATCAGCCGTTCTGTACTTTACCAATAATCTAAGTCCAGAATAAAATTGAGAACCAATCCAAAATTGTACAGGTGTTGCCAATATAAATAACACCCAGACATTTGTTAAAATTTTTGGAACAAATGGAAATAGACTTGGAAAACTTCCTAAGAATATAATCAGAGAAAGGATACTACCAACAATTAATTTTATTTTAAGATCAGACATTTGTTTTTGGCGTACACGATCTCCTCTATCTTGTATATCTTCTGCTTTACCTTCTTCTTTTATAGGTGTATATCCTGCATCAGATATTACTTTGAGTATTTCATCTACTTTAAGCATTGAAGAATCAAATACAACTTTTACCTTTTTATTTGAAAAATCAACATCAGTATTTTGTATGCCTTCAAGTGTTTTAATTGCCTTATCAACAATCATAGCGCAATGAGGAGAACCCATTCCAACTACTTGTATTGATACATTTTTTATATTTTTTTCTGTCATTGTATTTTTTTCTTCTTTGTCAACAATCAATTCATAACCAACAGATTTCACTACTTTTTCAAATTCAGATTCTGAAACTACTGTGTCATCAAATTCAATAGTTGCATTTTCAGTTGCAAAATTGACAGATGAATTCTTGACTCCTTTTACTTTTGAAAGAACTTTCTCAATTTTTCCTACACAACTCGCGCAGTGCATTCCTTCAATTTTAAATTTTTTCTTTTGCATATATT
>QIHL01000071.1 GCA_003230965.1 Candidatus Magasanikiibacteriota bacterium
ATGCCCCGAAATGAACACTTCTGAGAAAGCATACGACTGATATCTTCTCGCTCTAATTCACTTAATCTTGTATAATTTATCATAGACATCTCATTTAACACTTCTGGCGCTCCATGCCAAAAATGTTGTATTAGATTATGGGCTAGAAGCATCATAAAATACAAATTTTATCCACTATAAAAATAATCTAAAATAGCATATACTATAACTATAATTATGTAAGCTTAAACAAAATATATTATGTATATTCCACTTGCACTTACATACGATGACGTCCTTATATCACCTCGCAGATCTTCTTTGTTATCTCGTAGTGAAGCAAATACAAAAACACGACTTACAAAAAAAATAACCTTGAATATACCAATAATTACAGCAAATATGGATACGGTTACTGGTTCTGATATGGCTATCGCTATCGCGCGATTGGGCGGTATTGGTATATTACATCGTTTTATAAATGTAGAAGAAAATGTAAAAGAAGTTAAACGAGTCAAGCGTGTTCAAAACATGATAATAAAAAATCCTTATAAAATTGAACCATACAAAACTGTAAGTGATGCAAAAAAATATGTTTCTTCTGTTGGTGTTACTGGGCTTTTGGTAACAAATAGTGATAACAAATTGCAAGGTATATTATCTCATCGTGATTTTTTATTTTCAAATGGAAATGATAAATTAGTTAAAGATATTATGACGCCAAGAGAAAGATTGATAACTGGCAATTCATATACTACTTTTGAAGAAGCAAAAAAAATATTTGCAAAATACAAAATTGAAAAACTTCCTCTTGTAGATGAACAAGATTATATAGTTGGTCTTATAACCAGTGATGACATAAAAAATAATATAGAATATCCATTGGCAAATAGAGATGAAAAAGGACAACTAATAGTTGGCGGATCTGTTGGTGTTCATGAAGATTATATTGAAAGAGCGCAAGAACTGGTAAAAGCAGGAGTAGATGTATTGGTTATTGATATAGCTCATGGTCATTCTGATAGTATGTTTCATGCAATTCAAAAATTGCGTGAAGCTGTACCTGAAATAGAACTGGTTGCTGGAAATATTGCAACAGCTCTTGCAGCAAAAGAATTGTGTGAAGCTGGTATAGATGCTATAAAAGTTGGTGTTGGTCCTGGAACTATATGTATTACACGATTAGTAACAGGATGTGGAATGCCTCAATTGACAGCAGTTTTGGAAGTTTCAAAAATAGCAAAACAATATGGTGTTCCAGTAATTGCTGATGGTGGTATTAGCAAATCAGGTAGTATTGTAAAAGCTATTGGAGCAGGAGCAGATAGCGTTATGATGGGAGGTATGTTTGCAGGTACAAAAGAAAGTCCAGGAGTTGTGATGACAAAAGGAGACAAGAAATTTAAGGTTTGTCGTGGAAGTGCTAGTTTTACAGAATCATATACTAGAAAAAAAATAAATTTAGAAAAAAAGAATTTAAAAGAAATAGTACCTGAAGGAATTGAATCATTTGTTCCATACAAAGGACCAATAGAAGATATTGTATGTCAATTAATTGGTGGATTAAAATCTGGAATGAGTTATACAAATTCTCACACAATTTCAGAATTACAAAATAATGTAGAATTTGTTCGTATTACCAGCTCTGGAAGTATAGAAAGCAAATCGCATGATGTGGAAGAAATTACTTAATAAATAAATATGACACACATTTTTTCTTACGGTACGCTTATTCATCCTAAAGGAAGAACCTATACAGGCAAAACTGGACAGGCATTTCCTGGATATATCAAAAACTTTGTACGTCAATGGGATTTTAGATGTACTAAACATAATATAACTGCTCTTGGTATAAAATATAAAAAAGATGCACTATGCAATGGAATGATTATTGAAATTCCAGATACTCAACTTTCATTTTTTGATAAACGTGAGACTGGATACACAAGGACACTCATTTCGCCAAAAGATATTATTAGCGATTATACATGTAAAAAATTATGGGCATATATTCCTGATACATATACAATTGCAAATTTATCATATCCGATTGTACAAACGTATGCAGATATTATAATTGATGGGTGCCTGAAAGTTGGATACGATTTTGCTCAAATGTTTATACGTACAACCAAAAATTGGGATACTACTTGGATAAATGATCGCAACAAACCGCTGTATTCTCATTTTCTTCCAAATTTAGACACCATTATAATTGATACTTTATTACAAAATACACTACATTCTGTATTCCAAAATCGTAAATAATATATCTAAATTCTTATTGATA
>QIHL01000020.1 GCA_003230965.1 Candidatus Magasanikiibacteriota bacterium
TTTAGTGTCATGTTTAACTAGAACACATTCTACATTTATTGCACCACTCGGTAATCCTGCTTTTTTTGGATTTTTTTTCAAGTCTTTACAGCTTGTTGCTGTAAATGATTGCCCAGTCATTGATATATATTCGAATTCATTGCCTGATGTAAACTGAAACTGACACCGACAAACTGATTTACTCGTAGCTGCAGACGAAAACGAAACAAAACCAAATAGTACAACAAAAACAACAATGAAAAAGATAAAAAATTGTTGTAAGAATTTTTTCATATTCTAAGAAAACAATGCTTTAGCGACTGCTGGATCTTTTTTTGCAAAATGAATAGCTGCTTTGAGCAATGCAATCTTGTTGCCTGTATCAAAATACTTTCCTTCATATTCATACGCAAAAAATGCCTTTTCTTTTGCAAGAGCATTTGCTGCATCTGCCACCCAAATTTCTCCACCCTTGCCAGGTTTTTGTTTTGCTAGTACTTTCCAAATATCTGGAGTAAAAATGTAACGCATACCGCCAACAATTAGTCCAAGAGGTGAGACTCTTTTGATATCAGGTTTCTCTACCAACTTCTTTACACGATATACTTTTTTGTCTGTTGTTTGACTTGCATAAAGATTTCCATACTTCGTCATTTCCTCAGAATCATCCAATCGTTGTACACCTATAACAGAAGCATTTTTTTTATGATACACGTGCAATAGTTGCTTTATTACAGGAACTTGACTGTCAATAATACTGTCCCCATCAGAAAATGCAAACGCTTCATTACCACAAAATTCTCGTGCACACAAAAGTGCATGTCCGTTTCCCAGAGGCGCTGACTGTCGCGTATAGAAAAATCTAACTTTTTTCGTAAGTTCAATAAGTGGTTGTAGTCTATCCAACTTGCCATTCTTTTTTAAGTACAGTTCAAAATCATGGTTGCGATCAAAATGATCTTCAATAGCTTCTTTTTGTGAACCAGTAACAAATAAAACTTCTGTAATACCGCTTGCAGCCATTTCCTCAACAATGTACTGTACCACAGGCTTATCCAGCACTGGTAACATTTCCTTTGGCATAGCTTTTGTAGCTGGTAAAAATCGTGTACCCAATCCTGCGACAGTAATTACTCCTTTGCGAACACTATTTTGTTTCAACATAATAAAATAAGAAATGACAATAATAGATTTATTATAACAGATAAGCACGAAAACCAGAAATTAACAGTGCACAAAAATTAAAAATTTATGGTGTTACTTCAGCCCATGAAATTAACTCATAGGTTCCTTGAACTGGAAAACCCGGAGGTGGATTAAACTTCAAATTGCTATCATACGTATAATTTGTATTTACAAATCCTGATAAAACATTTCCATGCCAGTCAATATACTTCCATCCAGTACTTAGTTGAGAAATTTGTGATCCAAATACTTCCAAACTATTGCCACTAATGCCTTGATCAGGTAAACCAATACCTCCAAATTGAGACAAGAGCGCTGCATCAATCTCTAAATTTGTTGGTACAGCTTTTGTAACTTCTATGTCACCTTGCGCCAATAATCCCAAAACATCTGTTGAATTTTTTTGACTATAGAGAATATTTCCATTGATATATATATTGTAAAATGGATACTGCACAGGAAAACTACCTACGCCAACAGTGACTAAACCGTGTACCGTCCCCTGCACCCATGTCGTATCTTCTACAAAGATGGCACCATTACTTGGAATGGTATAGTGCCCAAAAAATGACTCCCGTGCAATATCATACGGATGATTTCTTGATTGTACTTTTGTCACTTTATATACATCAAATGTCCCATCACTTTTAAAAATCAAATGCCAGCCTTGTTTGCCAGATGGATACAAATGAATGCCACCGTTGTCAGACATTTTTTTTATAGTTGCAAGATTGGTACTTACAGCATTAAAGTCTTGAGCTGGAACTGGAAATTTCCAAAATTGTTTTGGACCACCAGTGCCCCACACTCCAGGTTCTTTTTTAAATTTTCTTTTAATCCGCTGCCTACATTCAATTCTTGCACTTTCAATCTCTGCGTCTGTTGTACCATTAAATTCAATACAGCCATTAGACAACACTTTTCCATGCACTGCACTTGTTTTACTAAATCCCATACTCCTATTTTGTAAAAAAACATAATCAGTTAATGCAGGATCTCCCATCTTTACTTGAATTGCGCGTTTCACATAGTCCAACCAGTAGATTCAATCGTTACGACGGTGCTACCAACATTCGGTGCAGTAATAGTGAGAGAAAAATATCCAATCACAGTTCCATTTTTATCTGTGTATGTATGCACATACGGTCCGGGTTTACCAGTCCCATCTTGAAAATCAGTCAGATTGTGTGCCAGATGCCAACGATAATAATTTATTCCTGCTTCTGCAATATCTAGTGCTTGATTGCGATCTGCAATTCGGTTTGATGCTCTATTTTCAAATAATGCATAATTTGCGAGTCCACTAATAATGACGAGTGTTGTAACTGCAGCAAATACAATCACAAGAGCAAGTATTGCGCCACGTTTATCTGTGCGAAGATGATTGATTGTTGACAAAAACTTCATATTATTTTGTGCACTCTATGTATTATGCATAACTAGTAGTCCATTTTAATCTGTATGATAACGCATTACGAATCATTGTTTATTTATCACATTTAATTACTTTTTAGATTACGAATCTCTACCATACCTTCCACGTGTAATGGTGCTGGTATATGATTCGGATCTTTTTCCAATTCTAATTGAACACGAACCATACGAATATCAGTTGTCTTTACTGGTTGCATCAATGCTGGCTGTGTCCCTGTATAGTTTTGATCATAGTACAAAAAAACTGGTTCATGTATAATTGTATTATATACATCATTTGCAAGCACTGTTACCTGCTCAGTAGCAGTATTGTATATCAACGGATTTCCGCTTGGCTTTGTGATACCTTCCTTCAATGTATTCCCATCCAAAAAGAAACGAACTTCATCAATCATATTGTCATTATCAATGTTACTGTAAACCGTCAACGTGTTATTCGTTGCTGTTTTTATTGGATACGATCCGATCCTTGAATCTTGTGCTTTGCGGACAATGTCATTTACTGTTTGAATAACTGTTCGTCCAGCTGTCTGACTTGAAAGTTGATCCCAAACAATTGTATTGTAACGAAATGACTGAATCAACAGCGACCCAACTGCAAGCGATAACATAGAAAAAATAGCCAAAGCCACAAGGATTTCAATAAGTGTAAAGCCAGAATGATGGTGACTTGATTGTTTTTTATAAAAAATCATAAAACTACAGTCTTTCATATTTAATCATCTATGTTGGTTGCAACAATACTCTTGTTGTTGTCGGACCACTTAAATTAAGTGTCGTCGTTATCGTGGGAATATACCCAGATGAACTGACGCTGTAACTGTATGTACCTGCAGACAATCCACTAATATATGCTTGACCAGGTGGCACGCATGCAGTTACATAATTCATAGACAAATCAGACAATACTGGAGTTACGGTGCTACTTGCTGTTGACAAAA
>QIHL01000047.1 GCA_003230965.1 Candidatus Magasanikiibacteriota bacterium
AGTGGAAGAGAGGAGGGGAGGAGACAAAATATAATTTTGATATTTATTATTTGTTTGTAAAAAGTGTAAAAGGAAGTGTTAATTTGTGTAGTATATTTCGATTGATATTATCATTTATTTTATGTTGTAAAATGAACGTTGTAAACTGTTTCAGAGGTTTATTTTGTGCAGACATTATTCTGCAATGTTTCACAGCGTTTTAACGGTTGAAAATACATAAAAACAACTCTATATTTTCTCAACGTAAAAAACAGCTAAAAAGTGGTCATTTTCAGTGTTTTTGGGGAAATCTGTAAAAGTGGGGGTTCGTAGCGAAATTTATTTTGCAATTGGTACTTTTTTCAGTCGAGAGCTTACGGAGGCAAACGCTCCCTAAGCGCTTAAAAAGTGCTTGGTGGGGTATAGGTCCACATCAGGTTTTGAAACGCTTAGAGAGGCTCGAAATCAGCAAAAAAACATGGGTAAGATTTATGAGCTTAAAACTACTACTTTTTCAACTAGATTATGTCGTAGTCAATTGCATTTTGTTTCACACAGAAATCACGTGAAAAATAGTAGTTATTTTCGGCTGCAATTGGTTCTGCTTCAACCGTAAAATACAGTGTTTTGTTTACGGGTATAAATTCGTGTAACAGCCCGTAAATAATAGCTGATTGAATAAACGAATATGGAACATGTATTTTATACTTTTTATGTATTTCTGTTCTCAACAAACGCATAGAGTTGGTAAACGAGTAACCTACGTTTATATGTTTTTCAGCATATTCTATACAATAATTGTATAGCAGTGTTGCGTCAGCAGTATCGTGAGAAGACTGTGTTTCCTGTTTAGTTTTAACCATAGTTGGCCCACCCAAATAGAATGTTGTCGTATGGAAAATAAATATCAGATTCGTCGGATGATAAATTATATTGTGCAATTAAATCTACAATGAACTCATTTGAAGAAATCATATCAAGAGCATGTGCATAATTTGCTACTGACAGTGAGTCTTTACCATTGTCGATACATTGCGACATAAACAGCAAAAGTTCGTCATTTATATGTGTATCATTTACTGTGGCAAATTCAATAAAACGTAATATCAACTGCATATTTCTATAAGCCTGGCTTTGAGTCATGTTAAAGTGCCTCTATTTTGTCATATTCTTCTTCATCAGCGGAAATAAATATATTCTCTGACAAGCACAGAATATGTTTGTTGTCACATATCAAAATATGTTCTGGGAACATCATAATTGGAATGTATAGTTTGTCCACATTTTGTCCAGGTTTCATCTTGTAGTAGATAAAGATACCTTGACAGAAAAGTTTTGGAAATTTAACGTCCAACAAGTCGAACAACTTTTGTTCTATATTCTTACCTGTTTCTTCTATTGTTTGCCCAACAAGTGTATTCATATCGTGTAATATCATATTTATGTGTATGATTAACTCGTTGACAGTAAACAGGTAGCAATGTTGTATAACAAGATTATGTAATATAAAATCATTTTCACCGTTTAACAACTCGCTTAGTTCACGTTGTGTTTTATGTGCTTGTTCAATAATTGTATGTACATCAATTGCTTTTGCAAAAGATGTAAATACATATTTCCTGTCTAGGCTATTATTGTCTGTAATTAGAAAGGCTTTCATAGTTGTGTTGTTATTATTCTCCTTTTAGATTATGCTTATGAGGCAATCTTTTGTATTGTTGATAAATAAAGAAAGTGTTTTTGACAGATAGACTACTTGGCTATTAGTATTTTCAAGTTGAACAATATCCATCTTTTGTTTGAAAAAGATATTGTACACAGTATTATAGCCATAAAGAATAGTATACAGTACAATTCCTTCTGCTACGTCATATGGTAACAGTATATCATATTTTGTGAGCACATATTCAATTGTACAAGAAACACGATAGTTCAAAG
>QIHL01000055.1 GCA_003230965.1 Candidatus Magasanikiibacteriota bacterium
AGATATTATTGTGCAGGCAAGTGATGCACGCAATCACAGTAAGCGAGCAATTTTTGCAATGCAACGTGATGATATAAAACAAGGTGAGACAAAAATTAGACTGGCAGAAAAAACATTGAAACAACTTTTCAAAAAATATGGTAAAAATTTGCGTGCAATGAATGAAGGAGTATTACGTGATGGAATAGAAGAATATGTTGAAGCATCATTGTTTTATCAATTTTTGACTACAGGAAAAATTGGAGAAATTAAATCTATATTAATTCCTGAAGAAGTGTATATTGCAGGACTGTGTGATGTCCCAGGCGAATTGCTCCGTTACGCTATTAAATCAGCGACTATAAAGGACGAAAAGATGGTTGTTGCATGTGCTGATATGGCAGCAGAAATTGTGAGTACTTTGAGTGAATTTGATTTGACAAAATATTTACGCACGAAATTTGATCAAGCGAATGGTGCTGTAAAAAAGATTGAGTATATTGTGTACGAGTTGTCATTGAAAGATTAAAGAAAAAAAGTTATAAATCATAACATAAACTTTGGGAAAGATAGTAGAAAATAGTATTTTATGTATCTTCGTTCTGTAGTAAAACGTATCATTCCACGTTCTATTCTAAACCTCAGACATCTGTTTTTTGCGTGGTATGGTATGATAAAATATCATCATCCGTCAGAGGAATTATTTGTTATAGGTATAACAGGTACGAGTGGAAAATCTACGACGATTTATTTTCTTAAACAACTTTTAGAAGCACACGGTCATGTAGTTGGTGCACTTTCAACGATTGAATTTTCAGTTGCTGGAGAAAATAAACTCAATGATAAAAAAATGACAATGTTAGGGCGAACAAAGATTCAGGAATATCTGCGTCGCATGGTTGATGCAAAGTGTGACATCGCTATTATTGAAACAACATCAGAAGGACGTTTGCAACATCGCCATCGGTTTATCAATTATGATGCTATCGTACTTACAAATTTGTATCCAGAGCATATTGAATCTCATGGGAGTTTTTCAAAGTATCGTCAATCAAAAATTGATATTTTTTCGTATGTAGCGCGGTGTAAACGAAAAGTGTTACATGAAAAACAGATTGAAAAAACAGCAATTGTTTCTACAGAAGTTCAAGGTGGTAATAAAGAATTTGTTGATTTTGCATTTGATAAAAAATTATCATTTGGTAGTGAAAATACAAATCTGTATGCAGAAAATATTTTTATAGATATTCACGGTGTCCATTTTACTTTGCAAGGTATACAATTTGATGCTCCTGTCTTTGGAGCACACAATATAAAAAATATTGTTGCTGCAATAGCTATTGCAAAAATAGTGAGTATATCTTTTTCTGATATGCAGGATACAATTTTACATTTGAAATCTGCTCCTGGTCGTATAGAAGAAATTATAGAGGCTCATGAATATGGATTTCGTGTGATTGTGGACTATGCATTTGAACCAAAGGCATTAACTGCATTATATGAAGTTGTAGATTTATTCAAACCAAGAAGGGTTATCCATGTAGCTGGGCAAACTGGTGGTGGACGTGATGTTCGTAGACGTAAGCCGACAGGTAGATTGATTGGTAAGAAAGCTGATATTCATATTATTACAAACGAAGATCCATACGATGAAAATCCATTGGAGATTATGCATCAGGTTCGTCAAGGAGATGAAGAAGTTGGGAAAGTGTTAGGAAAAGATTTGTTTGAGATTGAAGATAGACAGGAGGCAATTAATAAAGCGATTGAACTTGCACAAAATGGTGATTTAATTCTTGTAACAGGTAAGGGGAGTGAGCAGGCTATCGTGTTGAAGAATAGAAAAATGATTCCGTGGGATGATAGAGAAGCAGTACGGAGAGCATTGAATAAATTGAAGACTAATAATCAGATATGAGATATGTACTTTTATATTT
>QIHL01000049.1 GCA_003230965.1 Candidatus Magasanikiibacteriota bacterium
GCACCAACCCAAAATGCTTGTTTATATTTAGTATTAACGTATTTATTTGCATCTGTAACCCAGTTAGCTACATACATACGCACACCATTCACATACGCAGTAGTTTCATGAGTATTCCAATTATATACACAAGCAACAAATGACCATTTATTTATAGGAATTGGTGTACGAGCAATTTTTCCTAATGAAGAATCTGGATTGCTTTCTTTAAAACATTGACGATTTGGATTAGCAACTGTTGGGCATGATTTAAGGTATGAGCCACGACAATACAATTCATTATTTCCATTCAATTGTATATTCATACCAACCAAATGACCCTCGCCTCCAATTATATACTGCACATCAGAAACCTCCTTGTCAGGATTTATCCATGCTGTAATGGTTATAGTTTTGTTATTATTGCCAAAAATAGCAGTAGTTAATTTTGGATCAAGCCGAACGTAAGATGTTCCTTTAATGCCAGTTTTTGCACCATCAAATTTCAAGGCACTGCCGTACACGCTGTTGCTGGCAGTCCAAATTGGTGTATCTTTACTTTTTTTTGTACAACCAGACAGTGAACCAGAAAATATACCAGTAGTATCGCTAATATTGCATACTTGTTTTTTTGAAAGTGTATGCGGACTAATCAGAGCATCATCAAAAGCAAATGTATAATTATCCAGAGCAGTGGCGACACCTTGTTTGACTACAATAATTATTGTACTGTATGGATCAGTTTTTCCAGAGAGAATATATGTAGGATTATCTTTTGCATCAAACCCATGTAGTATTGGGTAGATAGTTGGCGGAGCAGGTGGTATATTATCATAGTGAACCGTAGTAGATATAATAACAGGTGTTACGCTATTATCAGTATTTTGTAGGGCAACATAAATTTGTTTGTCTCCATTTCCTGGAGAAAGTGAAAACGGAACTGAAAGTGTTGTTGCACCAGTTTTATTTGAAATGAATGCATTGGCTCCAGTACAAAAACTTGGATCAGTCGGCGGTAACAACGTAGCGCAATAAGCACCCACATTATTCATGTTTCTCAGAGTAAGTAATAGCCCTCTTTTATTACTTTGCTTTATTCCATGAAATACTGACAAAGGGACATCAGTAACTTTAGTAATATGAAACAATGCTGAAGGTATTGCACTACAGGTCTGTGTAGCAGGATCACATTTGATAACAACAGTACCGCAATCTGATTGACAGGTAAGCTTTGTCTCACCAGATTCACAAATATTATTTCCACAGACCTGACTTCCACTTCCACTTCCGCCACCATTAGAAGACAAACTAATGAGTGAGGTTTGTACAGCAGTACTCGTTACATTATCAGCATTACGGGCGTAAATAGTAAACTGATACGTAGTGCCTGGTAAAAGACTTAAAAAAGTATGCGATACCATATTTGCATGCCAGCTACTACTAACACTAGTACCTTTCGTGCCTTGAACAAGATATTCCGTACCTGCCAAATTACCATTTATACCCCATGATATTCCAATCGCTGTATTACCAATAGCACTAGCAGTTACATTGTTTGGTGGATTTGCATAAGTACGTACTGCAAGTTCAGCACTAGACGATGTATTATACCCCCAAGTATCATACGCCCAGATATTAAAATAATATTTAGTATTTGGTAATAGATTATTTATTTGTGTGGTCGTTGCAGTATTGAAATCAACTGCACCAAGATTTCCACCACCTAGAGATGAAGATGTAAAAGCAGTTCCTGTTGTAGTAACTGGAGTTGAAGT
>QIHL01000026.1 GCA_003230965.1 Candidatus Magasanikiibacteriota bacterium
CCTAGTTCAACTTCCAGACCAAAAATGTGGAGTGGTAGACATAAACCGACAATGCCATCTAATGATTATCATTTTATTGCGACATCATCAGAAGATAAACCAGACAACTTTTCATGGCATTTTATAGTACAAAATAAAATAGATATTGATGCACCTTATGTTGTCAGCAGTATTCCGACCATTGATCAGCAAAAAGTTAGCAAACAGCAACAGGTTAGATTAACTTTCAGTAAAGACATGTCGTATACTTCTCTTGAAGAACCAGGTATACGTTTGCAAGAATTTAAAAATACATTTATTAGTTCAACATTAGCAACAAACACTGTAACAACTACAGCAGCACGAACAGCACTTCATGATTTACCTCCACTATGGTTTGTAGGTAGCATGGGTCGAAATTCTGTTTTCCATACTTTTTTGGAGATTAGTCATCGTGATTTTGGACCAAATGGTTGGCCAATGTTTTATGCAGTATCAGTCAGCAGTAGTGTACAGGATATGACACAAAATTGTTTGTATCCCGGCTATGGACCAGCGTATAATGCATCAACACAACAAAATTGTACTGTAATATATAAAAAAGATGGATCAGTATCAAGTACACAACACTGTGTTGACGTAACTGTGCAATCAACAGAGGATACTGGGTGTATGACGTCGCAGGCAGCGCTCGGAGCGCTCGGAGTTAATACAACAAGTTCTGACATTTCAGCTTGCATTGGAACAGATGCGAGCAATACAACAATGAAAGGTAACGCATTATATTTATACACTACAATGCCAAACGGTACATAAGACACGTTATGAAACAGCAAAAAAATAATTCACGGTTTTGGATACTCGCAGGACTCATTGGATCATTCTCATTTGTTTTTTTTGTTGGATTATTTTTACTGTACATACATCCAGTATTCGCGAGTACTGTTACAGATACGTTTGGTATGCAGACAGTGCAAAATAAAATTGCATTAGGTCACATAGATATTCGTATTATTATTGCCAGGATTATTAACGCAGTGCTTGGTTTGCTTGGAATTGTTTTATTGGGTATTGTGCTCTACGGTGGTTTTAGTTGGATGACATCAAATGGAGAAGAGGACAAAATTGAACGCGCAAAGAAAATTCTCATTAACGGAGTAATTGGACTAGCAATTATTTTGGCTGCATTTAGTATTGCTTATTTTGTTCTAAAAGCATTGTCCGGAGCAACTGGTACTGGAAATCTTAATTCTAATGGTACATCTACTACTGGTCAATGTATAAGTTATAGTTGTGATACATCATGTGTTGGTTCAACGCCAGATTTTTTGATCAAGAGTATCACACCGTCAACGTCGTCAACACCGTCGCTCACAACTGGAATGAATAACGTAGTTGTTCGCGTGATTTTTAATCATCCAGTAGATACAAATCAAACTCCGATTTCTTCTTTTTTCAGTATAAAAAAGGGTGGAATAGATGTATCCAATCTATTTAATATCACTTATCATTTTATTGACCAATCCAGTAGTAGCAACAAGTATGGTATTGAAGGAATAATTAAAGCAAGAAATGATAGCTTGTGCAACAATAGTAGTAAAATACATTGTATCAGAAGGGGCTTATATACTGTTGCAGTGAGTACCACGCTGAAAGATATTTATGGTCATTCAATAGTACAACAAAGTACGTGTGGCAATTTTCCAGCGTCTACAACCTTTAAAGTTGGAAATAATCAGA
>QIHL01000012.1 GCA_003230965.1 Candidatus Magasanikiibacteriota bacterium
CACCATCTGCTATAGTTATATTCAATTTAATTGTAGATGTTCCAACTGTAGAAAATATATGACTAACTGTTTTTTGTTTTGTTGTTGTAGAGCTATTATCGCCAAAATTCCATGTATATGTAGTGCTTGGACTTAAACCAAAAAATGAACTAGACGCATTCAAAAAAACAATAGTGTTGATAGCTGGTGTCGTTGTAGAAACAGAAAACCGCGCAATTGGTTGTGTAAAATTATCATTAATTAATCCAATAGTATTTGTAGCTATTCGCTCTTTCCATTCACCATTTAACGTCTTTTGTAGTGATGCGAATGGTGCACCTAGATAACTATATTTCACAGTATCAATCTGTGTACCGCTCGCGTCCTCTAATTTAATAGTTCCACTTGTAGACAAACTCCATGATGTTGACGGAGTAATAAAAATTGAAGCAGACGTATGCAATGTTGGATATTCCTTAAGTGTGTTTGTGGCATTTTGTGTAATAACAGCAAAATGACTACTTGTTGTGCCACTAACAAATGACAAACTTGATGACGTATGCGTTGATCCAACCAAAAAATTTAAACCACTAAGATTCATAATCGGTGTACCTGACACAAAAATTTCTACCCACTGCTCAGTTGATGTTTCATACGCACCAATTTCATTGATTACAATTACAAAAGAAGATGTTGCACGTACGAGTGTTGTATGGAAAAATAAAAAAATCCATGCGAGGATTCCTATAAAAAACAAAAAAATTATGCCCCATCCTTTCATACCCTCCTATTTATGAATACAAAAGCAGTATAAGATATTTTGTATAATTTTTCAAATTTCTGTATCAGTCCACATTATTCTGGACAAATAGTTATTTTAGATTTAAATTACCAATTTCCAGCCAAGCATCTAATTTAACGCTTCTGGCGCTCCGCACCAATAGTGTTGCGTTAGATTCTGGGCTAGAAGTTATTATAAAATACTATTTCTTTTTTCATTTGTTCGGCTATAATTTCCGGCTTGTCTTGCGAGAATATCCTTATATCACCAAGCTCTTTATATATCGGAAACCGTTGAATAAATTTTGTTTTTTCTCTGTCTTCCTTTAATCCAAAACCCCTGGCAAGTTGTCTTTTAACTACAATTCCAGTACTTTCATCAATAGAATCTGACGGAAGAAGTAAAACAGAAACCCCTTGCTCTTTCAGTGTTTGCTTGTGCTTTAAGATTAAGTCTTCTAAGTTCTCATGAACTAAAAATCCAGAGGACAGAGAAAAAATAAAATTTTCTGAATGTTGGCTTAAAATCTCATAGAATAACTTTGAATTCTCAAGACAATATTTTTTATATCCATTATTGTTAATGTATTTGCCAACATTTTCAACGCGTTTACAAAACTCTTTGTCCAAATCTAGGAAATTATAGCCGAGCAAATTAGCAAGAATTGCTCCGCAAGTTGATTTGCCAACACCACCAGGACCAATTATAAATATCTTCATAATAGAAAGAAATAGTCTCTAAAAAAAAAATTAAAAAAATTTTATTTCAGCTAACGCGCGCGGATGATCCGACGTGGCAGGATGACGACAAGGTCGTCAGGCTGACATGTTGGATATCCGCTGTTATACGGAGTTCCGCGTAG
>QIHL01000014.1 GCA_003230965.1 Candidatus Magasanikiibacteriota bacterium
TTTGAAAAAATAATAGTACTACTTGGAATAATGTACGCATGTGATCCACCAGGACCGTCGTCTAACTCCGCACCTCCCAAAGAAATCGCATTATTTGTTGGATTATACAATTCAATAAATTCTGTTTCATCACTCCCATTTGGATTTGGAAAAATTTCTGACAACACAACATCACCTAATGTTCCCAAACTAGTAGTTGGCAAAATACCTAATCGCGTATTTACAGTGATAGTTGTACTTGCTACGTCTTTTAATCCGTCTGTATTTGTGATCGTCAAACCAACAATATATATCCCAGATGTCGTAAATGTATGTGTTGTTGTTACACCAACCCCAGTCTGACCATCACCAAAATTCCATGTATACAATAACTGCTCGTTGTTTGAATCAGTACTATCAGAACCATCAAATAAAACAACATGATTAACAACTGCTATTGTTTGTACAGTAATAACTGCTTTAAGCAACTTTGCAAAAGAGTCAATAATATTTACCTTTCCAGGCGTAGGTTTCTTTGTCCAGACCCACTGTCCATCTACTTTTTTTGCATAACTCTCATCTTCGTGTGCAGAACCAATATATTTTACAGTATCTGCAATATCTCCAGATGGATTGTACAAAAAAACGGATTCACCACCACTATTATTTAGTGCGATATTTGTTTGATTGCGAAAAAATACTTTGTACGCATGCGATGCAAGAGAACCAATTGGAAGAGTAAAACGATGTTTTGATGTATCACCCAACTGCCATCCGACTAAATTAACTTTTATTTTGCCAGCATTATAGAGCTCAATAAATTCAGTGTATGTATCACTCCCTTTTGGATTTGGAAAAAGTTCATTGATCCTAACATCAGATGTTTTCACTGTACTTGTTGGTGTAATAATATTTATCTTTGTAGTATTGGAAAACTTATTCGGTCCGGCAGGTGTTAATTCATTTGTCCATGCCCATTCACCATTATCTTTACGCGCATAAGTTTGTCCTTCTGGTGCATCAATAGTATACGCGACTGTGTCAACTTTTTTACCGCTTGTATCAAACAAGGTTACCGAATCACCACTTTTATTTCTAAGTGCAATATGTGTTGTCGTGCCATTCAACAATAAAAACATGTGCGGACCAATAGTCTGATCATGCAAAATGTGTTTCGTATTCAAATGATTTTTTATTTTCCATCCGTCCAAATTTACTTGTGTATCTCCTAAATTATATAATTCAATCCACTCAGATCCTGCATCAGTTCCTTGAGGATTTGGTAACAATTCATTCATAATAATATTCTTTTCTCCATTTTCTAAAGTAGATGACGAATTGTTGCTCGTTGGGACTTGCAATGGTGTAATAATATTGGCTGCTCCTTTTGTTGGTGTGATTGTCTGCTTCCAGCTACCAGTTCCATCAATATCTCGTGCAAAACTATCTCCTTTCTTTGAAAATTTTGTAATAGTTGAGGACGATGTTCCGTATGATACAGAATCAATCAAAGTAGTACTCGCATCAAACAAACGCAATGTGTCAGTATCATTATTCAATATATTATTTTTCAAC
>QIHL01000046.1 GCA_003230965.1 Candidatus Magasanikiibacteriota bacterium
TGTAAAAGGTTTGAGTTGCTTTCCATACATTACTGAAGTCTGTCCTTTAGGTGCATCGTTTGCGCAAATGCCAGTACATGTTTTGCCGTTTGCTGTTAATGTCGCCAATATAGTAGTGCTGTTTCCATCATTATAAGTTGTCGTTGTATTCAACATCACTTTATAATACGTATTCTTAACAAGTAATCTTGCTACGTTTAGATTCATCTCTATCTCATTTTTATTTGAGCTTGTCAAATTGTATATACTGGATGATACTATTGTTAATTCACTATTGGCGCATGCAGCATCTGCACAAGAAAACAAGAAAAATCCATTTTTGTATGTATTAGTCGCCATTGTTCTATTGAATGTCGCATCCACCATAGCATTCACACACGACTCTGTACAATTCGGTTCAAATGCAATTACTTCTGGAGCACCCAATTCAATCCTGAGTGTGCTACTCACTGCGCTAATTGATGATCCTGTTGTTTGCGTTTGAATTTCCGCATGTGTAATAGTGAAAATGGTATTTGGAGTATTGCTAGCAATGATTACTGATGCGAGTGTAGAACTAACACCATTAAAGGTTGTCGTACTATATGTTGTTGTGGCAAGAGTGGTATTGTTTGACAAATTGACATCTAAACTTGGCGTTGTCGTATTACCAATAATTTTTATAGTATAGGGTGTACCTGTAGCAAAAGGAGTACTTATTACTGCACAATTATTTTGTACGCTATGTCCACTATTACTTTTATAAAAATCAAAACAAACTTTATTATCTGTTGTACTGTAAACAAGTTTAATACTCCAAGATAATTTTTTAGTGATTAAATTAACAGTACCAGTTAACGGTTGATGCAATACAAATCCAACTGTCAATGTAAATGGCTTCTGTAAATTAAATGGTGTACTTGTGGAATCTGGAATAGTTGAAGAGGTATGTGATGCGTCAATTATTATCGGATTATTTGCCAAAACAAAAGCATTCATCTTACTATTGCTTAAATTTGCTGAAGCATTAATCGCTACACCACTAGGATGATTAAACACTGCATAGGCTTTTGCTTCGTTATCATGCGGAGTAGTACTACCCGTTACATATGCAGCTTGTGGTGTTGTACTCATAGGAGTCCAGCTCCACCCCAGTCCGCTAACATCCAACATAGAACAAATTTGACTACCTTTACCAAAAATAATATACCAGAAAATATCCGCATCTAGTGCAAATTTACCGCCATTTTTAATCCAACCTAGATACCCAACCGTTTTCTCTGGTGGAAAAATATTTGCGCCAGCCAAGGTACAGAGTGTATTCCCAGTTTTAAAATCATAATAATACGCACTACTACTTGGTCCTTCATTTGCAGGCAATGGATGTGTTTGTTGTAGAGATTCAGTTGTAGTCGCGCTCGCTCCGATTCTTTCAACAACAGACTTGATATCCTTAGTCAAGACAACACGATACCATGTACTAGAAACTAAATTAGCACTTCCATCAATCTTTCAAGGCTTAATCGTCAAAATACCTCCAGCATAATTAAAATATCCAGTA
>QIHL01000028.1 GCA_003230965.1 Candidatus Magasanikiibacteriota bacterium
ATTCTCTATAGCCTTTTTGTGAGATATTAAACAATTCTCGTTCAAGAAGAAAAATCGCATCAGAAATTGTAGCGGTCTGGTGCAAATTAATTTCAGGAAGTAATGAGGACATATTTGTGCCGCGGGTGGGACTTGAACCCACACACCTTTCGGCACCTGCTCCTAAAGCAGGCGTGTATACCAATTTCACCACCGCGGCATGCAAAAACAGTAAATCATATTCAGAAGAAAAAAACAAGAAATGACTAGACTATTCCAGACACGATAGCATTAGTTTTGTGAACGTTCTTCATGGACTTCTGGTTTTGGCAAAAGTGCTTTCATAGAGAGATTCACGCGACCAAGGTTGTCAATTTCTTTTACCTTTACTTTAACCTTATCACCAAGTTTCAAAACATCACTTGGTTTATTCGTACGTGCCCATGCAATCTCACTCACGTGAACTAGACCATCTTTATTTGGCAAAATCTGTACAAATGCACCAAAATCTTCTAGGCGAACAACAGTACCATCATATATTTCTCCAGCTTCCACTTCTTTCGTCAATGCAGTAATAGTTTCTATTGCTTGTTTCATACCCTCGGCATCGCTTGACGTTACCATCACACGACCGTCTTGTTCGATGTCAATCTGTACACCAGTGTCATCTATAATTTTGTTAATAACTTTTCCGCCTGGACCAATAACATCTCTAATCTTTTCTGGATCAATTTGAATAGTCACTATGCGCGGTGCATATTCTGATAAATCTGCACGTGGTTCAGCAATAGTTCCTGCCATTTGATCTAGAATTTGCAATCGCGCTTCACTAGATTGTGCAATAGTTTGCTTCACAATATCAAATGTCAATCCAGATGTTTTTGTATCCATTTGTATAGCAGTGATACCATCACAAGTTCCTGCAATTTTGAAATCCATACCACCATTGCCATCTTCAATATCTTGCAAATCAGTCAATACTTTCCAGCGAGGATTTTCTACACCAACGGTTGCGTACAATCCTTGAGATGCCAATCCCATTGCAATACCTGCAACTGGTTTCTTTATTGGAACACCGGCTGCCATCAAAGAAAGCGTTGAACCACAAACAGATGCCATAGAACTAGATCCGTTTGAACCCATTACTTCAGACACCACACGAATTGCATATGGAAAATCAGCCTCCTCTGGTAAAACTGGTTCAAGTGCTCGTTCAGCCAGTGCACCGTGTCCAATTGCACGACGACTTGGTCCACGCATTGGACGAGTATCACCATACGTAAATGGTGCATCATTGTAGTGGTGCATGTAACGTTTTGTTCCTTCCATTTCCATACTGTCAAGTGTTTGTACATCTCCTGGAGAACCAAGAGTTACGATTGACAAGACTTGCGTGTCACCACGCATAAACATCCCAGTGCCATGTACACGAGGTAGCAAATCAACTGCACTTTGCAATTCACGAATCTCTGTAATCTTGCGTCCATCCAAACGTTGTTCTTTATCCAAAATGCGTTCACTAATCACAGCAGACATATATTCTTTTATTCTTTAATATTCTTCAGACCAGCGTTTTGTGCATCTTCCTCAATACCTTTTTGTGTCAGATGTACTTTAACAGCTTCTTTTACCTCATCAATCATTATGTTACGTTCTTTACGGGAAATCTTTACATTGTTAAAAATCATGTTGTCTGCGTTGTCTATGATAAATTGCTTTGTCTCTTGACGTGCTTGCTCTTCCATATCGTCAGCAACATCATCGTCAAGTACTGGCACAATTTCTTTTTCTTGCCCAACTTCTTTTTGAATCTTTTTTATCAATTCAACAACAGGTTGCAATTGCTCACAACCCCATTCAATTGCATTATATGCAACATCATTTTTTATTTCTTTTGCACCAGCTTCAACCATAATTAATTTATCTGCTGTTCCCGCGACAACCAAATCAAGCATACTCTCACCACTTTTAATTTGTTTTGATGTAACACCTAATATAAATTCTCCTGTATCTTTTTTACATCCAATGCGTGCTGCACCGATTGGACCATTCCATTTAATTTTAGACAGAGTCAATGCACAACTAGCACCAATTAAACCAACAATAGCCGCGTCATTTTCTCCATCAACGGCAAGTGCGGTAATAACAACCTGTACATCATTGCGAACACTCTCATCAAACAGCGGACGAATCGCACGGTCAATCAATCTACCAGACAAAATTGCATCATCACTTGGGCGACCTTCACGTTTAATAAAGCGAGAACCTTTGATGCGTCCTGCTGCATACATCTTTTCTTCAAAATCTACCATGAGTGGAAAATAATCAATCCCATCACGTATACTTTCGCTTTTAACAACAGTAACCAAAATTTCTGTGTTGCCATAGCGTACAGTACAAGCAGAATTGGACTGCAATGCAAACCTGCCGACTTCAATTGTTAGTGTTCGTCCAGCCCACTGAATAGACCAACTTTTTATGTCTAGCATAAAAAAAATGCTTATGAGTTTATTTTATTTATTTTATTAAATACTTTTGTTTGACCAATTAAACCAACAATAGCCGCGTCATTTTCTCCATCAACGGCAAGTGCGGTAATAACAACCTGT